>NZ_JAKOEM010000036.1:0-16577 GCF_022321465.1 Ruegeria alba
GCTCTTTGGCGGTGGGCCGTAGGGCTGGCGGTGATCCGCAGGTTGCACTTCCGTAATCCCTGACATTCCCAACCAACACCCACGTATCCGCCGCCTTCCGAGGCGGCGGCCCTGTTTCTGGAGACATCCTATGACCACAACCTTTTATGCCCACTGGCGCGACATGCCGGAGGCCGCCTGGCGCTGGCCGACCTTCTCGCCGACGGAAATCGCCTGCCGCGGGACCGGCAAGCTGCTGATCAACGAACCCGCTCTCGACAAGTTGCAGGCGCTGCGGGACCGGCTGGGCAAGCCGCTGATTGTTCGCTCGGCCTATCGCAGTCCAGAGCACAACCGCGCCGTTGGCGGCGCGCCGGCCTCGAAACACATGCAGGGCACCGCCTTCGACATCGCCATGGCGAACCATGATCCGGTGGCATTCGAGGCGGCGGCGCGCGAGGTCGGCTTCCTCGGCTTCGGCTTCTATCCGCGTTCGGACTTCATCCATGTCGACCTGGGCCCCGCACGGCAGTGGGGCGAGCGGTTCCCGGTTCGGGAGACGGCGTTCGCGGCAGAGACCCCGCCGGCACGCGAGGTGCTGGCAGAAAGCCGGACCATGAAGGGGGGTGGCGCGGCGGGTGTGGCGACGCTGGGCGCAGCAGGTGTCGAGGTGGCGCAGCAGGTTTTGGCCGAGACGCAGTCCGCAGTCCTGCCGCTGGTGCCGTATCTCGATGCACTGCGCTGGGTATTCATTGCCGCAGCCCTTGGTGGCATCGCGGTCATCATCTATGCGCGGCTGGATGATTGGCACCGGGGGCGGCGGTGATTGGTGGGGTCGTTGCATGGATTGCGGGGAGCGCGGCGGGGCAAGCGACGCTGCGCTATGCCGTCACCGCGCTGGCGATCCTGATGTTCCTGCTGGCGCTGCGCCGCTCGGGCGAGCGCGCCGGGCGGATGGCGGAAAAGCTCGAGGCGATGGAGAAGGCCCATGAAATCCAGCGAAGGATGCTTCAGGCGGCGGCTCGCCGTCCTCGCGATCACCACGAGCTTGCTGAGCGGCTGCGCGGCGGGCGGTTTTGATGGGGATGGACATGGGGTCTGTCCGACGGTTGTAGACTACAGCCGGGAGGAACAGCGGCGGGCGGCGGAGGAGTTGGAGCGGCTGCCGGAGGGGGCGGTGATCTTGGAGATGATGGCTGATTACGCTGTGATGAGGGAGCAGGCGCGGGGGTGTGGGATTGACATAAGCTATGATGAATTGCCGTTCAGCGATCAAGCCATGTGAGAGTTCACTGGTTATACGGGGTCAATTAATGACCCTTGATCACAATCCTGCGTTTCGGGTTCATTCCAACTCTGTTCGAATGGCTCATTCCAAACCTTCCGTTACAAATTGGCTCTCAAGTCATTGACTTGCGCTTCCAACGACCGATCGCTCGGCTCAGGGTCTCCTGGTTTGCGAACCCCAGTTTCTTGGACACAACCGCATGCGAAGGTGGGTCTTTCGCGGAAAGCAGGCGCTGGGCAAGGCTTACGCGAACACTTTCCAGTATATGGGAAAAACTGGTGTCTTCGTCTTGAAGCCGGCGCTTGAGCGTGCGAGCGCTTACGCCAGCTGCCCGCGCGGCGTAGTCCACCGTCGGCCGTTTTTCCGACAGCATACTTTCAAGCAATACGGACAAGCCATCGCCAAGCGTGGAGCCCGTATTCAAGTCAGGCGCTTCGGCGATCAATGCGCCCGACATCCTCATCCCCACCCATTCCGGCATGGGCTGGTCCGCCACAGCATTGTCGATCGTCATCACCAACGCCCGACTGCGTGCCGGAGCGACCCGGCTCCCAAGCCAGGGTCTAAGGTGCGCCAATCCGGATTGCGGGTGCGGCAGCATCTCCACCGCTGCCGCGTTCCCATGGCGGCCCGACGCTACGCTGCAGATCATGTAGACAAGTGCCGCAACATATTGTTGCACCGCATGCAGATGGTCATCCGGCCCAAGGTTCAGGCTCCAGCCGTCCCGCACCAGAATCGCGTCCTCCAGTTCGTCAACAAAGAAAAGCTCGTGCGTGCAATGCCGCCGCATGTGCCGCGCGACCCTCTGCAACCCCTCGCGAACCGTACTGCCACTAAATGCTACCGCTCCGATCAAACCGATTTCGAATGCGCCCTGATCGCCGACGATCCGGAACGGGGCGTCGGGGCCTTCCGTCCGCGCGATCTCAGCAAGAAAGGAAACGGCCCCGCGCAACGGGATGGGCACGAACGGATCGCCCTCCGGCACCCAGTCCAGCCCGCTCTTCTCGAGCAACGGTATGGCGTTTCGGCCTGTCTCATTCAACCAACGTCGCATCGGATGGATGGCCGCGGCGCGAATGAGGGGGATCGAAATGCTCACACGGCCTCCCATCGAACCTGCCTCACGGCGTGGCCCACAAAGTCAAGTTCAAAGATCTTTCTTGATCCAGATCAATACCGAAGACCCAGCTTAGCCGTCAACTTTTCAGTCAGGTCGACAGGAAGCGGACCGACCGCCGATTTGGCTGGTCTGGGTCGAAACCCGGAAAGTTTTTCAATTTCCCTAAGAGGGCTATGGAAGAATTGCATTTGATTTCATGGAGGTAGTCACGTGAAGGAAATGTCGAATTCATCACTTCTCAAAACTGCAGTACTGGCCGGCAGCCTGTTGTTTGGCACGGCGGGGGCAACGGTTGGCGAAGAAGCCGATGCACGCAAGATCCTGGGGTCGATGACCGAGTATGTGTCGTCCCTCGACGCCCTTTCTTTCGATTTCGAGGAATATCATGAGATCGTGACCACCGATGGCGAAAGACTTGGGCTTGCCGCATCCGGATCGGTTGCATTGGTTCGGCCAGACAAAATCCGCGTGCTGCGCAGAACCGGGTACACGGACACCGATCTGGCCTTCGATGGCCAGACCCTGTCGCTGACCGATTCCGACGCCGGGCTGTTTGCCCGGCACGCGCTGCCCGGCACGCTTGACCATTTGATCGACACGCTGAGGGATGATTTTGCCAAACCCCTGCCCGCGGCGGACCTGCTGACTGGCGGAGGCCATGGGGGATTGACCGCACCAACGGCGGAGATCAAGGACCTGGGCGTTGGGGTCGTATCAGGGATGCTTTGCGATCACCTCGCCTTGCGGGGTGAAGAGGCCGACTGGCAGATCTGGGTCGCCCAGGGCGATACCCCATACCCCTGCATGTTCATCATCACGTCCCGAAACATTCCCCTCGCCCCGCAGTACCGGATCGAGGTGCACAAATGGCAGGCAGGCCCGGTCGAAGCGGATTTTGCACCTGAAAAACCGGCGGCCGCGACCGAAGTCGCCCTGGCGGACTACCTCAAGGGCGCCCGAAACCTGCCGCCGAACTTCATCGTGGAGGTCGAGAAATGATGCGCAGGTCATCCAGGTTTGCCGCAATCGCATTGACATTGACGCTCGCCGGACTTTCCGGCCCATTGGGTCCAGTTCCAGAATTGACGCCTGTTTCCCTGATCGGACAAGCCGAGGCCCGCGTGGGTCGCCCTCTCACACCGGTGAGTGTCGCAGGCGTGGGGCGCAGGACGGTGCGCCGTTGCGCGGCGGGCGTCTACAACTGCTGAGGCATTCGATTGTCGGCCACGGTTTTCCAGCAAGACAGCCAGCCGTGGCCTTGGGACAGATGATTGTCGGATTTCAAACAAGGGATGAATCTTCGGCACGACGTTCCGGTGCCCGGCAATCCCGCCACTGCTGACAAGGGACCGCGACGGCACTCGAAGAAACTTCGTTCAACCACAGGAAAGGATGCACCATGGATATGCTGCGACCAATCAAGGCAACGGTCCTGACCGGCTTGCTTGCGCTGGTCTCTCCCGCGTTTGCGCAGGACACGGGGCAGCCCCGCGCTGCGGCTGGTTCGCCCAATGCAACATCCACCATCGACGGCCGGCAACTGCCTTCGCCACCTCCCGCCTTTGGCGGCGTGATCAAGGAACAGGCCCTTCAGTCCGAACCCTGGTGGCCACCGCGTGTGACGCCACCGGATGGCGCACCGAACGTCCTGCTGATCCTCACAGACGATGCCGGTTTCGGCGTGCCCAGCACTTTTGGCGGGGTGATCCCCACCGAAACGATGGACAGCCTCGCAGCCGAGGGATTGCGTTTCACCAATATCCATTCGACTGCCTTGTGCTCACCCACCAGGGCCGCGCTGATCACCGGGCGCAACCATCACTCGGTGGGTTTCGGGGTGATTTCCGAGCAATCTACCGGCTATCCCGGCTACAACAGCATCATCACCAGGGACAAGGCCACCATCGGGCGCGTCCTGCTCGAAAACGGTTACGCAACCTCGTGGTTCGGAAAGGACCACAACGTTCCGGCCTTCCAGTCCAGCCAGGCCGGGCCGTTCGATCTCTGGCCGACAGGTCTCGGTTTCGAGTATTTCTATGGTTTCGTCGGGGGTGATGCCAACCAGTGGCAACCAAACCTCTACAGGAACACGACGCCGATCTATCCGTTCGATGGCAACCCGGAATGGAACCTGGTGACCGCGATGGCGGATGACGCAATCGCCCATATCACCGACCTGCACCAGATCGCCCCGGACAAGCCGTTTTTCGTCAAATACGCCCCCGGCGCGACCCATGCACCGCATCACCCGACCAAAGAATGGGTCGACAAGATCGCAGCCATGGATCTGTTCGACAACGGATATGAGGCGCTGCGACAGACGATCTTCGAGAACCAGAAAAAGCTTGGGCTGGTGCCTCAGGATGCCAAGCTGGCTCCGTGGCCGGCTGACAAGCTGAAACCCTGGGACCAGTTGACGGAAACCGAGAAAAAGCTGTTCATCCGTCAGGTCGAGGTTTTCGCGGCCTACGCGGCTTACAGCGATCACGAAATCGGTAGGGTGATCCAGGCTATCGACGACCTGGGCAAGCTCGACAACACCCTGATAATCTACATCAATGGCGACAACGGCACCAGCGCCGAAGGCGGCCCGATGGGTACCCCGAACGAGGTGGCATGGTTCAATGGCGTGGCGGAAATGCCCGCCGAGACCCAGATGAAATGGTATGACGTCTGGGGAACCGAGGAAACCTACAACCACATGTCCGCCGGCTGGTCCTGGGCCTTTGACACGCCGTTCGACTACTTCAAGCAGAACGCGAACCGCTTGGGCGGCATCCGCCAGAACATGGTGGTCTCGTGGCCGCAGAAAATCACCGACAAGGGCGGTCGGCGCGATCAGTTCATGCACGTGATCGACGTGATGCCGACCATTCTGGAAGCTGCCGGGCTGGAGGCCCCGCTGGAGGTGGACGGCATCCTGCAATCGCCGATCGAAGGCACTAGCTTTGCCTATACGTTCGACAAGGCAAATGCCGACGCACCCAGCCGCCACCGCACGCAGTATTTCGAGATGATGGGCCAATGGGCGCTCTATCACGACGGCTGGCTGCTGAGCACAAAGGTCAACCGCATGCCGTGGGAAACGCCCGGCAAGCCGAACCCCGATCCGCTCAACAATCAGGTTCTGGAGCTCTATGACCTGACCAAGGATATCAACCAGACGACAGATGTGGCAGCGCAGCACGCCGAAAAGGTCGAGGAGCTGAAAGCGATCTTTATCGAGGAAGCAAAGAAATATCAGATCTTCCCGATGGATGCTTCGGTCACCACTCGGCTTGCCCAACCGCGACCGAACATCACCGCAGGCCGGGACGAGTTCGTCTATACCCGGCCTATGACGGGCCTGCCGCAAGGTGACTCTCCGAGTATCCTGAACAGTTCGTACACCATCACGGCCGAGATCGACGTGCCCGAAGGCGGCGCCGAAGGCATGATCCTGACATCGGGCGGCCGGTTCGGAGGTTATGGGTTCTATCTCAAGGACGGTAAGCCCGTGTTCCTCTGGAACATGGTCAACCTCGAACGCATCGCCTGGGAAGGGCCTGACGTGTTGGCTCCCGGCAAGCACACTGTCGCCTTCGACTTTGAATATGAAGGGCTCGGCGCGGCCACCCTCGCCTTTGGCAGCGCCAGCGGGCTTGGAAAGGGCGGCACGGGTACGCTCATGGTTGACGGCAAACCAGTCGCATCCAAGGAGATGAAGCACACCCTGCCGATGATCCTGCAATGGGACGAGGCATTCGACATCGGCTCCGATACGCTGACCGGGGTGAATGACGCCGACTACAAGCCGCCTTTCCCCCTGACGGCAAAGCTTGAGAAACTGACCATCAAGGTCAATCGCCCCAAACTGTCGGATGCTGACATTGCCAAACTGAAGGACGCGATGCTCAAGGCCAGCGATTGACCTCTTCCCCGACCGTGCCACAGGTGCGGTCGGGTTTTCCATATTCCGTATGGAATTGAAGAGGAACCAGCGATCCACTTGTGGATTTCCGATGGCTCAAATTCTTTTTACCAGAAGCTAAAAAACAGGGCCTTGTCGAATGTTGACTGAGCGTTGACCAGAATTGCGCAACTACGAAAGCGCCCTGTGGGGCGCCGTGTAAGAAATTGATATTGTGTAGTATTTTGGTTGCGGGAGTAGGATTTGAACCTACGACCTTCAGGTTATGAGCCCAAAGCCAGCCGCTTCCAATGCCTCAATGAAAACAATCGGTTACGCGATAAGCTTTTGTTTTGGCGCGACTTTCACCCTCGCATACGTCAGCAACAGTTCGGATTCACATGCAAAGTCAGCGCGAAGCCCGCAGTCGCAGGTTGATGTGGCGTTGATGTAGGCCGTGCACTCTTCCCGCTTGATCACCATCTGGCACCTCCGCGGTTGCTATCATCGCCGATATTTCTGCAGCCCAAGCTCGACCCACATCCAGCCGAAATCGTACCCTGCAATTGGACCCTCGCCGTGTGCGGCGCTCCGGTTTTCTAGCATCTTCAGCCAGTCGATAACCTTTTCCCGGCCCGCTGCCGATTGAACAGCCTTGCGCGGTGACTTGCCGCCCAGAGCCGGGATCGGCGCGTCCAGTGTTTCTCGGTAATGTCTGTCCAGGTGATCCTGCATCAGTTGCCGAGCAATCTCGGGTGGGATTTCGTCAGCAGCCTCTTGTGGCTCGTCGCTATCCTGCTCAGCCATCATCTGGTCGACCGTGCGGATCTCGGTCAATGGACGCTTCAGCAATGCGCCGGCAGCCTTCGTTATCAACGATTCCACCATCGCCGCGCGCTGGGCGGAATTGACCGACACCAGCAAGGTCCGGCCTTTCAGTTCAAGCGAACCCAGGACCGTTGTGCCGTCCATCTCGGTCTCAAGCATGGTACTGGCCGTCGCCTTTCTGCCCTGCGGTTTTCGGGTGGCAAGCCAGTTCCAGAATTTCGGCCCCTCGGGCACGAAACCCTTCACCTTGTCCAACCGTTCCGCGAGCGCCTTCTGCGTCACGCCGCTGGCCAGCGGGAAGCGCAAATCATGGAAAACCACATCGTCGCCATCCGAGTTGGAAAATTGCGGTTGTACCGGGGTTAAAGCGTGAGCAATTTCCGTGAACAACCAGGCAGCGGTGAAAATCGGCGCGCAGCCTTTCAGCTGCTCTTTGCTGAGGCGAAGGGCTTCGCGCTTCTTCAGTTTCAACCCGTCCCGCAATCCGGAAAACAGGAAATCTGTTGCGTCGGCCGAATAGGGAAGCAATGCGCCCGAGATGACATGGTGGTCACGCTCAGGAACCACCCGCACTGCGATCCGGTCCCATTGCTTGAGCGTGTGTGTGGCCGATTTCTCCCGCACCATGACAGGCTCATCATCCGACAGCAGGTCGCGCAACACCATTGAGGAACCCGGCTGGACATCGCTTACCTCGTATAGGCTGATCGGCGTATCCCGCAGCGCCTCGAAATAAGCTCGGTTCAGGGCCGTTTCTTTCCAGCCGCGGCGTTTCAGGTAAAGATCGACGATATTCCCGTCCTCATAGTGCTGCCCAAGAAAGTCTTCGAAGCCACAGCCCCACAGCACACCCGGCCATTGCTCTCCCAGGAGATCGGCCAAGTCATCGAAATCGATTTCGAATTCCTCAAGCGCCGGAACGATGTGTTCAGCGACCACGTCCTGCAGCCGTTCACCCCAGTTCCCTTCTCTCCCAATGAAGGCAAGGAGGTCGGAAATATCAGTGCGCTCGCCCATTTTCCCTCACAGATGCTCTCGCTCGTGCATGTAGCCGTATTAGGCCAGGCGGTACCAGTGCATCGCGAGACTCCGCGGGACACATCATTGGAAATGATCGCCCGTCCCCAAACCAGAAATCGGGATGCAGGAGGTCAAAGGTTGCGTCAAATCGGGCATTCATTGAAAGGATGTACCGTCGCTTGCGGCCCATTGCTGACCTTCGCGCACGCTGGCAAGCCGCGCCGCAGCAACCACCGAAGTGGGCGTTCGCGTCTACTCTCCCGATGCACATCAGCCCTTCTTAGAGACTGAAATTGCTTGGAACAATTGATTGCTGTTGCCACAACAAGTGCGCCTGAACTCGCCCCAATGCATCTTTGTTATCACGAGCAAAGAATAGCTTGTCCGCTGTATCAAACCCAAGTCGAAGCGCCGTGCTCATCACCTCGACAACTTGCTGGTCCAGGTCTTCCTGCTTATCAAAGGGATCGAGTTCCTTCACGACATGTGCAACTAAACCCAGTACAAAGGAATACCCTCTGGGGATCACCGCACTCGCGAGAGCTCGAGCTCTAGGACAAGTCCTTTTGGTAATCGCTGGGGAGCTTGGCTCTCCGCCCAAAACTCTGTCGATCTCGGATAGTGGCGCCCCTGCTATCCAGCTTAGAATGCCAGGAAGGATGTGACGTAAGACAGCTTCGTCCAGAGGATCGGTTTGGGTCTTGCCTGCCGCAGAAAGTATCCCGGCCTTAGTGTCTCCGAGTAGTTCATTGCAAGCCTCTTTGTCCTCAATCAGCCACTCTGTCATCCACGAAATCCAAGCGGGTATGTCTATCGGTAGCTTTCCTTTTGCCGCAACGATGCGATCCCGAAGCCTGAGCACAATTTCTGACGACAGACCACTTTGCGAAGCAAGGATAGCCGTGGTTTCATCAAGCCCCCCTGAATGATATTCTTCTACAGCCTTCGTAAAAGTCTCCAACTTGGCTTCAAACTCATCGGCTTCAGACCTGTTTTGAGCAATATGGGCGGCGAGTGACTTCTTGAGATCAAAAAGCCGATCAGGGATGGTCTCCGGATTACCTGCCGGTAGGTTCGCAAAACGATTAATCGTGTATTTGACCTGCGGGTCAGCGGTTTCGCCAACGTTCACCCGGTCCAACACCGTTTGCAGAGGGTCCGCGATAGTGACGCAATGATCGTCTTCGGGCAGAACTGCTTTAAGTTTTTCGACTGTTCGGTGAGAGAGGTTATTCGTCTGTTTAAAATCAATGATAGGCTCTGGAACAAGTAGCACCAACCCATTGGCCAAGTGTCCCGCGCGCCCGGCGCGCGCAGCCGCGTTTAGAATCTCGTGGGCTTCAAGACTTTCGCGCCCACCTTTTGCGCTGGCGCGTTTGTCTCCGGCAAGTATTGCAAAATGAGCAGGAAGGTTCAGACCTTGCGCCAGCGTAGGCGTGGCAACGATGACCTTGGCACCATTTGATCGCTTGAACATCCTTTCAGCGAGGTCTCGCTCCAGTCTCAGCATTGCGGAGTTATGGGGTACGGCCGCAGCGGGGCCAGGTAGCAGTGAGTGCCTTAGTCCTCCGAGTTCGAGTTCAAGCGCTATCCAATGCAACTCTTCTTTCTCGGTAGGATTAATTCTCTCATCGAGTATGTCCGATATTTCACCAGCCACTTTGACAGCATCATTTTTGGTGTTCACAAAAACAATTGTTTTCAGCCCCTTTGAGGCTGCAACGGATGCAATTTGCGAAGCCACGCTATTTGCGTTGGGTGTAAGCCACACCGAAGGGCCATCTTTAAGATTCCCGGCTAAATTAACTTGGCCGCGCAGCAATGGTGTAGTCGAACAAAATGCCTGCTGCCCCGAGAGCCAGTTATGCTGAAGTCCCCAGATGGCGTAGGGCTGGGCCAAGAGCGCCTCTTTCGCTACTTTTCTGAGGCTGTTGGCAGTTTTTCCAAGTCTTTGATCCTCTTGCTGTTGTTTGGATAAAGAGTTTGCTTTGGCCGTTTCCAGCTCGGCTGAATCATAGATAACAACGCCGCGTGCCTGACGACTTGGTTTCCAGATCAAATCAACGTCGACAGTTTTCCTGCCTGTCAGTTGCTTAAGCCAACCGGCAAGCTCAGTGCCGTTTTTGACCATCGCTGAGAGGAAAAGAATATCGGCTTCAGGTGCAACATGGTTGAATCCCAGAACGCAGAGCATTCCATCCAGAGCGCGCCTGATCTTACCCGACTCCGGGCTCAATAGATGGCACTCATCGAACACAAGGAGGCCAACGTCCTTGAACGCTTCTTGAGCGAAGGACAGCATGGCAAGGCAGCGTTCGGGCGTCATCACCTCGACGTCCTGAAATATCGCATCTTCTTGGAGGAGGAGGTCGAAGTCACTGGACACGACCGAACCGAGCAAGTCCTTTGGAAACATTTCCTGAAGGTCCTCGGTCAGTTGCTCCACGAGTGCATGAGTGGGAGCGAGAAATACGACCTTCTTGCCTCGCGCAAGAACGCCAGCAATCTTCAGCGAGGACACTGTCGTCTTGCCGGCGCCTGTAGGCAGAACAACGACACTTGAAACTCCTGTCTCATGAAAGTCCCGCTGTACGGCCTGCCTATGGTTCGGCCACATATAGGGGAACCTCTTGCTTCGATAGCGAAGCCATCCGTTCCAATCGTTTTCGTCCGCGCCATCGGGTGGAGGGATATTCATTAGACTGGCAGATGAAATACCGTCTGTTGCAGCTAGCAGCAAAGAGGCCAGATGATGAGTGCCTGCATAAACAATGTCTATCGGCCCATATGTAGTCGCAAATGGTCGCTTTCCAGCCGATAGTTCTATCACGCGCTCAAAAGCCAATCGCGGACTCTCGTAGCGATCTGCAATAACGCCTGGCGCGGGTTCTCTCAGAAAATTCGCGGCGAAGAGCTCAATGCCTGTGGCAATGGTCTCCATCAGCGCCGCAAGGGCTCTTTCTTCGAGAGATTCGATAACGCGAGGCCTACGCCATCTTTCCGATCTACCGAGGATGTCATGCAAACGGCCTGTTCCCAGATCAGCGATATGCTCGGTCAGGATCGTGGCCTCATAGAGTTGGCCTTCTACGATGGGGCGAATTGCTGCTGTGGCTTCATTCGCATCTGCGAACTGCTCAGACAACATGAACAAGAGAACTGCCGATAGAGCCGGATCAAGGCGATCCTTGTCAATGTTTGGTAGATTGCCCATGGCATGAGGCTTTTCCTGCTCAATGCGGGCGAGAATTTGTTGTGCGGTTGCAGCGACAAAGGCTGCGGCCCGGGCGGTCTGGGGCTCAGCCTGAAGAACCGCCGTGAGCTCGTAGGTGTCGGCGATCCTTTGAAGTGGCCAGTCGCTGCTATCTTCGCCAGCAGATTCAATACCACTAAGCCTGTAGGACGCGAGGTTCGCGTAGTGAAATGTCAGAAGTGCGGGCAAGTTCTGCGGGTCAAGACCAGGCAGCTCTGGAGCAGAGCGCAGGAGCGCTGCGGTTTGAGCATCAAACATTGGTGCATTCCCCGTCCTCAAGGCTATCTAGATATTGGACAGCCTTATCCGCCAGGCCGGCAATCCACTTACGCATTTCATCCGAAGTGATGAAAGATGCACCGATGCGCTGCTCGGATGCAATATGTTCGATGCGGTCGTAGTCAGCAAACAGCTTCTGGCGCTCTTCCAGTGTGTCGAAGCTTAAGGGCAGAGAGAAAGCCGCCCTGTATTTCCTCTTGGCTATATCGGTGACGGCGGCACTAAGGCGAGCTGCGTTCGAGTGCTTCAGTCCGGCCGTTCTTAGCAAGGTAGCTGCTGCATTTATGATTTCGGCGCTCCGGATGTTCGCGTGACGATCCTTGAAAGCCGGAATAACCTTGTCTAAAAACGTCGAGCGCGGATCATCAGTACATTTGTCTTCGAAAACCGTGGTGCTCGTCACCTCATCCTTGTCCGCATTGAGCTGCAGCATCAATCCATCAAGCCCTTGCGAGGTCGCACTGACATGCGGGTCCTTTAACAGAGCACCTTCGCCGTGCTTAGTCTTGGCAGCTATCCAGGAAATGACCTCGAAGACAAAACCGTCTCGTTGCCACTGCGGATATCCCTTGCGAGGCTTTGAGGCGGGTTCCTCGACCGTCAGTTTTATTTTGGCTTCTTGCCTCAGCGTTTGCATGGAGAAAGCGGGTACGGGTGAAACCAGCTCTTCAAGAATGTGTGCCGCCTGAGAAGCTTGTCCCATAGCAACGATGGCAACCAGGGCAGCGAGTTCGGCGTCGTTTGCGGTGGTCCAGCGTTCTCCGATACAATCTCCATCAATCGGGCACGCTTCGCAGACGAGTGGGCCAGAAAGTCCTACTTCGTCGATTTCCATAGATGTACTTTTGCTTTCATTTCCAAAGATACGTCGCCCAAATATAGGTCGGGTCGTTGCTCTAGCACCGAGTATGCGCTCGCCTTTCAGTTGTTAGTTTCATCACAATACTGGGCAAGAGTTTTCTGGTTTTCATACGCCAAACGGCAAATGATCGGTTCCCGCTTCGGGCCCTGAAGCGCACAAGATGCAGCATGGCTGACGCTTATAATCCGTTTTCACCGTTGGCTCATGGCATTTCCCGTCTGCGGAGAGGGTCCAGATTCCGCCCTTTTGCGTCTGTCACGCAGGGTTTGTCAGTGCCACCCTGACGGAATGTCCGCTTCCTTATCGAGACAAGGGCGCGGGTGCACATGCAGCGAACGGCAGCTGTCCATCCCCTTGCGAACACCTCCTAATTCTTACCGCCAACCTGTCGGCTTCCGCCATCGTGCCCGGTCTGCAACCATTCGCCCTGGATGACCTCGCGTTCGCCGGTTTCCTTATCCACAATTTCGTGTGGCGCGTCCCCTTGCGTCGAATCGAGACTGGCGGCAGGTATTCGTCCTGAGGAGAGCAGACCTCAACCCAAAGCAGAACATATTCATCGGAACACCCATCTGACGATGGAAAGCGCCCCGGCGCTTAAAGCATAATCGCGCCCGATCTTTGACCTGTGCCACGTGGCACGGGATGCCGCAGGTATGAGCTCGGCCCATCCTCGCATATGTATGAGGATGATTTGCCATGGCTTTGCCCCCACGCCTTTTCTTTACCCTTCAGGAAATAACCGCCCGCTGGGGCTGCAATATCGCCGACGTGGCGGGATGGGCCGCGGCCGGAAGGTTCCGCATCATGACCGGCATTGGCCTAGTGCGTTGTGGTGATGAAGTGGCCGCGGGTCAGGTGGTGATTTCCCCGATGGATATTTTGCCCCTTTTTCGCCGCTGCGGCACCGGCCCGACCGAAGGCGTGATGCGCCGGATCATGCCGACCGGGGCCTCGGAATGGCAGATCATCACTGACCCGCCGGATGGTATTATGGTGGCGATCGCCGACATGATGATCCTGGCAGACGAGGTGCACGCCTTCGAGGAAGACAACGACATGGTGCGCCGCATGACCACTGGGTCGGGATCATCTACTCCCTACGATTGGGATGGAATGAACATCGCGCTGATCCAACGCATTCATGATCACGGCCTGCCTGCGACGCAGGCGGAACTCGTTGCAGACATGCAAGACTGGTTCGCCGATCGCTCGAACGGCAAGAAGATGCCAGACGAGCGCAGCATCCGCCGAAAGGTCACACCGGTCTGGCGAGCGCTGCAGAAAGAGCATGTCTGATGACTTGAGATGGTTTGGGATCACGCCGACTTGGCGATATCCCGATCATCAGCGTCATGCACCAATCTGGGTTTCGACCGAAAGGCGCTGGCCACAGCGTCAACGCCAGCCCGCAGGGGCGAGTCCATAAGGTGGGCGTAACGCAATGTCGTCTGCATCTGGCTGTGCCCCAGCAGCTTGCCAATCATCTCGAGAGAAGCACCCCCGCTGACCAGGAGCGAGGCAAAGGTGTGGCGCAGGTCGTGGATCCGCACATCCTGTAACCCACACTGCTTCTGGACCTGCGCCCAGAACCGCCGCACCTCCTGCACCGGCTGGCCAGGCGCATCACCCGGAAACAGCCACGGCGCGCCGCCTGGCACCAGAAGCTGACGCTGGCGCACGATGGCCGCGGTCTCCTCCGAGATCGGTACCCGATGCGCGCGGCGCTGTTTCGTCATGGTGGGCGGTTTTGACCAGCTCATGTGTTCGAGGTTGAACTGCTCGAACCGGGCCTGACGCACCTCGCCCAGCCGGGCTCCGGTCAACATGCAGAGGCGAATGATATCGGCCGCGCGCCGATCGTCAGCAGCTTCGAGCGCGGCAGCAAGACGTGCGATTTCTTCTCGGGACAGAAACCGCTCGCGTGGCGTCTCAGTACGGCGATGAAAGCGCTGGGCGGGGTTGTCCTCGCACCAGCCCCACTGGACGGCCAGCGTGAACATCTTGCGCAGCATCTCTCCGATCCGGTTGGCGCGCACCGGGGTGAGCTTGACCCCCTGCAGCTTTCTGGCCCGGTTGTTCGGCTTGTCCTTGTGCGGCCGCGCCCTGCCCTCGGCGATCTTGGTCAGGAGCTTGTCTACATCGGTGGGCGTGATTTCCTTGACGAGCTTGCGACCCCAGACCGGGGTGACCAGTTTGGACAATGCCGACCGCTGATCGGCCGCACTGCGCTCTGACAGTTTGGGCAGATGTTCTGCACAATAGCGTTCGATCAGATCGATCACGCGGGGCGCCTCCCGCTTTGCCTCGCGCTGGGCGAGAGGATCGCCCCCGGCATCGATCTCGCGCCGCAGTTCCTTTGCCCGTTCCCGTGCCGCCGCCACCGACCAGTCCGGCCAGCGTGCAAAGGTCATCCGCCGCTGGCGCCCGGCATGGCGATAGTCCAGCGTGAAGGCCCTCCCGCCGCCACGGTAGATGCACACCGCAAAGCCGCGCAGGTCGGCGTCGAAGATCTGGTAGTCGCGCCCCTTCACAGGCTCGGCCTCGCGGAGCAGTTTCTCGGTCAGTTTGATGCGTTCCGGCATGAACTCAGTCCTTGTTGCATCCGACATGAGGCGTGGTTTCGCCTGACTATCAAGACAAGCATGGGGACCAGGGTGGCAGGGAGGCAGAGGGTGGCAAAGAGGTCGCTGCACAGGTGCCACCCCTTGTTTTCCGAAGGTTTCGGAATGGGGTGCTGTCATCACGACCTCTCGCGGCATGACGGCCGCTGACATCACGCGCGGAAGACAGGGCCGACACCTCGCCAAACTGAGCTGTGAACGCACCCCAACTTGTAAATCTCCAGAGAATTCAATGGGTGGCAGGGCGTCCGTGCCGGATGCCACCCCCTGTTTGTCGGTCAATGCGAGCGAATCTGCTGTAAATCCGGGTGTTCGCCGGTGTTTGCAGGCTTGGTGTCCTGTCGGCGCTCCGACCGACCTCGACCCGCTGCGTGACGTCCCGCGCTGCCAACCGGCAATCCTCCAACAAAACAAGGGGTGGCATGGGGGCGGCACTCTCACTGCCACCCTCTGCCTCGCCGCCACCCTGTCGGCTCTGCGCTCACTGCTCCCATTGGACGCCCCCGCTATTGGGGCCAGGACCAGGGAGACCCCGATGCCGCATCTCGGATCGATGCCAGAACCGAAGGACAAACCCCGCACCTTGCTGACCGGCTGGATCAGCCGCCTCGATCTTGCGCTGGAACTCGGCCTCTCGGTCGACACGCTGCGCCGGTGGGAGGCAATGCGGACCGGACCGCCCTGTGTGCGCGCCGGGCGCAAGGTCTATTATCGCCGCGCCGCTGTCGAGGACTGGCTCGAAGAGCAGGAACAGGCCGCACCCCGCCGTCGCCGGTCCGGAGGGCGTCGCTGATGTCTCCGGCTGACTTTTCATCCGCCTGGCCGACCGAGCGCCTTGCCGAAGCCCGTGCCGTCCTCGCCGATGTCGCCCACCATTCCGACCCCCTGATCCGGCTCGCCTGCGACGTGCTGATCCGGCATGGCGAGACCGCGGACGAGCGTGAGGCCGCGCAGCGGCTCCTTGTGGTCGTCGATGCCCGGCGGCCGGTTCAGCGCGCCCAGCGCGAAGATGGCGGGAGGGTGCACTCATGAAGCGCCGTGGCACACCCGTGTCTGATCTGCAGCGGGCCGTGGTGCAGGCGCTGCGCTTCGCCCTGCCCCGCACAGCAATCATCCATCACTGCGCCAACGAGGTGACCGAGGCCGGTCCCCGCGGAGCGCGGCGCCAGGCCATGCTGGTCGGCATGGGCGTGCATGCCGGTTTTGCGGACCTGGTGGTGCTCTGCGAGGGGCGTGTGCTGTTCCTGGAACTGAAGTCGGTCAAGGGCAGGCTCAGCCCGGCACAGGTAGCGTTCCGGGATGCAGTACGGGCGCAGGGTTTTGGCTGGGCGATGGTCCGCAGTCTTGATGATGCGCTGGGCACACTGGCTGATCATGGGTTCACCACCCGCATTGCCCCTGCTCTGCGGAGGCCCGCGCCATGAGCCAC
>NZ_JAKOEM010000037.1:0-15127 GCF_022321465.1 Ruegeria alba
AACAGCTCGGGATCACGCTCCGAAAGCGCCTCTGTGAAAAATCCGGGGTCCTGGTGGCTCGCGTTCATGACAGCTCCTGAAAATTGCGCGGGGGTCATCCCGTCCAGCCAAGGCCGGCCGAGATACAGTTCATGGTTTGCATCAGGCGGATGCGGCGATCTTGCGCCGGGTCCGCGCGCAGCGCTCCCAACAGGCCGATCTGGGCCGCATGGGCGGCGCGCAACGTGCCGTCGTTGCGCGCGACCCGCGTCAGAAAGTTGGGGAACCTGACGCCGATCCCCTGCCCGGTCAGCATCTCGATGGCCTTGCTGCTGCGCCCATGTTCGGCGCCGACCCGGCTAAAGATCGCCTCGGCCCCGGCCCGGTCATCCACCAGCGCGGCATAATCCTCGGCGATGTCGAGCCGGGCCAGAACCAGCGATTTCTCGACCTCGTCCACGATCAGCCGGAACAGCGGCATCCGGTCAAAGAGCTTGCGCAGCTGCGCGGTGCCGCGCTCGCCGCGCACGGTGCAGAAATCCTCGACCGCGCTGCCGAACCCGTACCAGCTGCTGATCATGTGGCGGTTCTGGCTCCAGGCGAACACCCAGGGAATGGCGCGCAGGTCGGACAGAGACTGCGCCCCGAACCGCCGCGCCGGACGCGAGCCGATGCGCAGCAACGCCAATTCGTTCACCGGGCTGGCCTGATTGAAATAATCCAGAAAGGCCGGGTGTTGCAGCAGGGTCTGATAGCGGGTCTGGCTGAGGCTCGACAGGGTCTCCATCACGTCCTCGGCCTC
The DNA here is from genome assembly GCF_022321465.1 of Ruegeria alba. Taxonomy (NCBI): domain Bacteria; kingdom Pseudomonadati; phylum Pseudomonadota; class Alphaproteobacteria; order Rhodobacterales; family Roseobacteraceae; genus Ruegeria; species Ruegeria alba. The sequence goes on from NZ_JAKOEM010000037.1 coordinate 782, forward strand.
GGGATCGACCGCCTCGAAGGCGGGCTGGGCGCTGTGGCGCAGCACCGAGGAGGCCAGCAGCTCCAGCTGCGCCGCCGCGGTGCCGGTATTTGCATATCTGGCGGTCACCACCTCGCCCTGTTCGGTCAGGCGCAGCGCGCCGTTCAGGGTGCCGCGCGGCTGGGCGGCGATCGCGCGTTCGGTGGGCGCCCCACCCCGGCTGACCGAGCCGCCGCGCCCGTGAAAGAAGACGGGTTTCAGCCCGCTGCGCGCCAGCGCCCGGGTGATCGCCCGCTGCGCCCGGTCGAGCGACCAGGTGGAGCAGACAAATCCGCCATCCTTGTTGCTGTCGGAATAGCCCAGCATGATCTCGATCTGGCCCGACCCGTCGCGCAGGCTGCGGGCGGCGACGGGCACCTCCAGCACATCGCGCAGGACGGCGGGGGCGGCGCGCAGATCCTCGATGGTCTCAAACAGCGGCACCACCTTGAGCGGCAAGCGCTCGGCGCCAAAACCCGCATAGCGCGCCAGCAGGTAGACCGCCAGCAGATCATCGGCGGAACGGGTCATCGACAGGATGAAGGGGCCGATCGCCTGCGGGTCGGCGCCGCTGCGTATCTCGCGCATCAGCTCCAGCAGGGCCATCAGCTCTGCCGCCTCGGGGCCAAGGCGTTCGCGGTTCACATAGGGCAGATCGGGCTTGCCCAGTTCGGCCCGCAGCCGCGCGGACCAGGCAGGCGAAAGCGGTTCGGGGGCCTCGCCGGTTGCCTGCCACAGATCGCGCAGCGTACGGGTCACGACTTCGGAATTCTGACGGATATCAAGGGTATGGGCGCGAAAGCCAAAGACATTGACCTGCCAGATCAGCGGCCGCACCAGCAGATCGGCCAACAGACCAGCGTCGATGGCTTGCAGCCCCCGGTCCAGCGTCTCCAGATCGGCGATGAAATCGGCGACATGGGCGTAACGGCCGGCGGCGACCGCCTGGGCGATGGCGGCGGCGGCCTGACGGAACAGCTCGTTGGGGTTGCGTTGGGCACAGGCCGCCGGGTCATCCGCGCGCCGCGTCACGATCCGCTCCAGAGCCGCGCGTTCGGCGGGCGGCACCGGTACCAGCCGGTCCGACAGGCTCAGCCGCTGCACGATCTCGTCCAGCGCCGCGACATAGACGCCGCGCATCATGTCGCGCGAGCGTTCCAGCGCCATGCGCGTCACCTCGGCGGTGACATTGGGGTTGCCGTCGCGGTCGCCGCCGATCCAGGAATGGAATTTCAGGCAGGCAGTGCCGGGAAAGCCCGCGCCGAACTCGGCCTCGACCGCGCTGCGATAGCGTTCATACAGCCGGGGCACCGCCGCGATCAGGCTGGTGCGATAGAATTGCAGGCCCCAGTCGATTTCCGCCGCCAGACTCGGGCGCTCCATCCGCAGCTCACCGGTCAGCCAGAGAAGGTCGATCTCCATCTCGAGCCGCTGTTCCAGCCGGGTTTCCTCTTGCGGGCTCCAGCGGCGGGATTCGAACTGTACCAGATGGCGATAGATGCGCCGGTGGATTTCCATGACCGAGACCCGCTTGGCCTCGGTCGGGTGGGCGGTGATGGTGGGGCCGACGGACAGCTTCGCCTCGGCCAACAGCCGCCGCATCTCGCGCCGGGCATCGGGGTCGGCATCCGCAAGCGCGCGGGCAAAACTGCCCGGCACGTCGCGGGCGGCACCGCTGCGTTCGGCCTGTCGCGCCTCGCGGATGGCCAGGTTCTCGTCCATGATCTGTTGCAGGTGAAACCAGATCGTCGCGGCCTGAAGATGTTCGGCATAGGCCGTTTCATCCCACCGTTCGGCCCCGGATTCGACCGCGCGCGCCACGGCGGGCGCACGCCGCCGCAGCACCCGCATCCAGGCCGAGCGCAGCCGCGCATGCACCTCGGCGGCATAGACCGTCGCGTCCGCAGAGGGCGCGGTTTCCGCCGCCGCCTGCATCACAGCACCTTGTCGCGCGGATCGCGCCCCTCGAAATAGTCGACCAGATTGTCGAGCACCCGCATGCCCATCGCCTCGCGGGTTTCGCGGGTGGCGCTGCCCAGATGCGGCAGCATCACCAGATTGTCGCAATCGAGCAGGACCGGCGCGATGCGCGGTTCGCCGTCGAAGACGTCCAGCGCGGCGCCGCCGATACAGTCGAACATCAGCGCCTGCGCCAGCGCGTGCTCGTCCACCACCTCGCCACGTGCGGTGTTGATCAGGAATGCATCGGGTTTCATCAGGTCCAGCCGGCGGCTGTTGATCAGGTGCCGGTTGGCCGCCCCGCCCGGGCAGTGCAGCGAAACGAAATCGCATTGCGGCAGCATCGCGTCGAGCGTCTCGACCTGGGTGGCGCCGTAGCGGTCCAGCACATCCTGCGGCACCGCCGAGCGGTTCTGCACCAGGATCTTCATGCCGAACCCGTGATGGGCACGCTGGGCCATGGCCTGACCGATGCGGCCGAAGCCGACGATGCCCAGCACCTTGCCCGAGACCTTGGCCCCCACCAGATGGGTCGGGCGCCAGCCGGTCCACTCTCCGGCACGCAGTTCGCGCTCGCCCTCGCCCGCGCGGCGGGCCACCATCAGCATCAGCGTCATGGCGATATCGGCGGTGCATTCCGACAGCACGTCGGGGGTGTTGGACACGGTGATGCCATGGGTGCGGACCGCGTCGGCGTCGATATGGCTGTAACCCACACCGTAATTGGCCAACAGCCGGGTTTGCGGTGCGCTGACATCCAGCGCCTCGGCCCCCAGCTTGTCGGTGACCGTGGGCAGGATCGCGTCGAACCGGGCCAGGGCCGAGCGGAACTCGGCACTGGTCAGGGGGGTATCGGTCCGGTTGAACTCGGTATCGAACCGTTCGGCCAGTTGCGCCTCGACGGCGGCGGGCCAGCGGCGAGTGACCAGAACCTTGGGCTTGCTGTTCATGATAACCGGCATGTTCATCACGCCGCCTCCTTCAGGACCTTGGCGATGGTGTCGCCGATCACCGCCGGGTTGGGCGCCACGGTGACGCCGGCGGCGGTGAGGATCTCGACCTTTTCCGAGGCGCTTTCGCCAAAGGCCGAGATGATCGCACCGGCATGGCCCATGGTCCGGCCCTTGGGCGCGGTCAGGCCAGCCACATAGGCGATCACCGGCTTGGACACGTGGTCGCGGATATAGGCCGCGGCCTCGGCCTCTTGCGGGCCGCCGATCTCGCCGATCATGCAGATGACCTGGGTTTCGTCATCCTGCTCGAACCGGTGCAGGATGTCCTTGAAGGAAGAACCGTTGATCGGGTCGCCGCCGATGCCGACCGAGGTCGAAACACCGATGCCATGCTCCTTGAGCTGGGCAGCGGCCTCGTAACCCAGCGTGCCCGAACGGCCGATGATGCCCACCGGACCGGGCAGATAGATATGGCCGGGCATGATCCCCAGCAGAGCCTTGCCGGGGCTGATGGTGCCGGCGCAGTTGGGACCGGTCAGCACCATGCGGCGCTCGCGCGGGTAGCGGTACATGTAGCGCTTGACCCGGATCATGTCCTGGGCCGGGATGCCGTCGGTGATGCAGACGCAATACCGGATGCCCGCATCGGCGGCTTCCATGATGCTGTCGGCGGCAAAGGGCGGCGGCACGAAAACCAGGCTCGCCTCGGCGCCGGTGCGCTCGACCGCCTCTTCGACGGTGTCGAAGACCGGCACGCCCTCGACCGTCTGGCCGCCCTTGCCGGGCACCACGCCGCCCACGACATTGGTGCCATAGGCGATCATGTCGGCGGTGTGAAAGCGCGCCATCTTGCCGGTGATGCCCTGCACGATAACCGGCGTTTCCCTGTCGATGAAGATGCTCATTGCACAGCCCTCACAATGGTGTTTTCAGTAAGGTCGTTCTTCCAGGCGCCCACCGCGCGTTCGGCGGCCTCCATCAGGGTGCGGGCGCGGATGATCGGCAGGCCGGATTTGGCAAGGATCTTCTGACCCTCTTCCACATTGGTCCCCGCCAGGCGGACGATGACCGGTACTTCGACCTGCACCTCTTTCAGCGCCTGCACGACGCCCTCGGCGACCCAGTCGCAGCGGTTGATCCCGGCAAAGATGTTGACCAGCACCGCCTGCACGTTGCCGTCCGACATCACCAGCCGGAACGCCTTGGCCACCCGTTCGGGCGTGGCGCCGCCGCCGATGTCGAGAAAGTTGGCGGGCTCGCCCCCGGCCAGCTTGATCGTATCCATGGTCGCCATGGCCAGACCGGCCCCGTTGACGATGCAGCCGATATTGCCGTCGAGCCCGACATAGGACAGGCCGCGGTCGGCGGCGCGGCTTTCGCGCGGGTCTTCCTGGCTCTTGTCGCGCAGCTCGCTGATATGGGGGTGACGGAACAGGGCGTTGTCGTCAAAGGTCATCTTGGCATCAAGCGCCAGGATGCGGTTGTCGCCGGTGATCACCAGCGGGTTGATCTCGACCATGGTGGCGTCATATTCGCTGAACGCCTGATAGCAGCCCTGAAGCGTGCGCACCATGCGCGCGGTCAGCGCCGGGTCGATGCCCAGCTTGAACGCGATCTGGCGGCACTGGAAATCCTGCAGACCCACCGCCGGTTCCACCGTGGCGCGCACGATGCTCTCGGGTTTCTCGGCCGAGATCTCCTCGATCTCCATGCCACCCTCGGCCGAGGCGACGATCATCACTCGTTGCGAGCTGCGGTCGAGCACGAAGCCCAGATAGATCTCGCGCTCGATCGGCACCGCGCCCTCGACATAGACGCGATAGATGCCCTTGCCCTCGGGGCCGGTCTGATGGGTGACCAGCTTGCGGCCGAACAGGTTCTCGCAGGTCTCCTGGATCTCGGCATCGCTGGAACAGACCTTGACGCCGCCCGCCTTGCCGCGGCCCCCGGCGTGAACCTGGGCCTTGACCACCCAGCGGTCACCGCCGATCTCGCGGGCGCGATAGGCTGCCTGTTCGGGGCTGTAGGCCAGCGCGCCGGGGGGAATGTCGACCCCGAAATTCGCCAGGATTTCCTTGGCCTGATATTCGTGAATGTCCATGAGGTCTCTCCTCCTCGACCATGGAAAGGGGGTGCGCGCGGTTATTCCGCCGCGAGCGCGTTGTCGTAATGAGCATCCAGCGCGGCCAGAGCGGTGGCCTCGTCACCTGCCCCGCCCAATTCGCGGATCGCCTCGGCAAAGCGGGTCACGATATCGGTGACCGCGGCGCGGCTGAGCAGGTTCAGGATGCCGATGCGCACCTGTACCGGCGCCGACAGGGTCGGCCAGATGCCGAAGTTGCGGGCGCGGCAGTTCTGCACCAGTTCCATCTCGCGACCGCGCAGGTCGCCCGGCAGGTTCAGCACCACCAGCGAGGTCATGTTCGAGGTGACCTCGCATCCCAGCGCCTCGACCGCGCGGCGCAGCGCCGCCTCGTGATAGGCATAGTCCTTGGCCCGGTTGGCCACACCCTGTTGCAGGGTGATGCGCAGCGCCTCGTGAAAGGCGGCGACCGCATAGGCGGAATGGGTGCGGTGATAGGTTCCCTTGTCCACATCCTTGCCGTCGATGATGCCCCAGTGGCGCGCTTCGAGGATCGGGTGATGCACAAAGCTGCGGGTGCCGGTGGCGCGCAGTGTTTCGATGTAACGGTCGGTGAAGGACACCGGCGCATAGGTCAGCGGCAGGCAGCAGATGCCCTTTTGCGGGCAGGAGGCCCAGCCATGCACGCCCGGGAAATCGTCGATCCGGAAATCCTCGACCCCCAGCGACGACACCGCGTCCACCAGGCCCATCACGTCATGGCGTTCACAGGCGGCGCTGAACCCGGCAATGTCGTTAATCCGGCCCGAGCCGGTCTCCCAATGGGCCATGGCGGCCCATTTCGGCTTGTGCTGGGCCAGCGCGGTCTCGACGATCTCGCCGGTGACCGACTGGCCATGCGGGATATCGACGATCACGACCGATGCAGGGCGCGGATCCAGCGGATTGGCGGCCAGTTCCTCGGCGGTGGCGGCCTTCATGCGGACGGTCAGCCCGTCGATACCCGAGAAGGTGCCGTTGGTGAACACCACCACCTTGTCGCCCGGCATCACCGCGCTGAACATCACGTCCAGCCCGCTCCAGCCGGTGCCGGCGACGCCGAATGTGTGGATGTTGTCAGTGCCCCAGATCCGGCGCAGCATCAGCTTGCATTCGACCATGCCGCGCAGCACGTCGCCATGCATGTGATCGGCCAGGCCCGCACCGCTAAAGGCGGCAAGCACACGGGCATCGGTATTGCCGGGGCCGGGGCCCGCCGCGATGGTGGCCGGAATGTCGAGTTTGGGAAACAGCGTATCAGCGGACATGTGGGCTCCTTGGCATTGGTCGGCCAGAGGCGGCCGGTCGGGTTTCCCACAGTGATAAAATCTCTTGTTTGGTGAAAAAACGTCCGATACTCCTGCTTTTGGGCACCCAATAGGGCGGGTAGAATCCTACCCATTTTGGTATGTATCCCGGTGTATGCCGAAAATATCACTACCTGAATGGGTAGTTTATTCTGATTTTACAATTGCGTTCAAAAGGATAGCAAATCATGGCACGGGTCGAAATCATGCTGGGGGACGGCAATCCGCTGGTGCTGTCGGCCATGTCCGAGGTGTTCGAGCGTGATCCGCGATTCTCTCTGGTCGCAACCACCGCCACCGCCGAAGGGTTTCTGGGCATGGCGATGCGGGTGCCGATCCAGGTCGGGGTGATCGACTGGAACCTGCCGGCGCTGGGGGCGGAAAAGCTGACCGAGGTGCTGCGCGCTCAGGAACGCGCGCCCCGCTTGGTCATCTATGGCCACGATCATGACCCGGCCCTGCCGCGCCGCGCCATGGCGGTGGGGGCGGCGGCCTTTGTCTCGCGCTCGGCGCCGATCGACAAGCTGGTGCAGACCTGCCTTGACGTTGCCGAGGGCAAGATGGTGTTTCCCTTTCTCGACGTGCGCGAATTGCGCGCCGATCCGATCAGCACGCTGTCGCGCAAGGAACGGCTGTTGCTCGAGGCGCTGGCCGAGGGGCTGACCAACAAACAGCTGGCCGCACGGCTGGGCATCTCGACCAACACGGTCAAGTTCCACCTGTCGAATGTCTTCGACAAACTGTCGGTAAAGAACCGCGCACAGGCGATCGCTTTCTACTATTCTTCGCAGGCAAAGGGCTGAGCGGGGAGAGGTCTGCCCTCACATTCGGTATACACTGGGATGCAAATTTTTTAATTGACAGGAAATCTATTTTTGCCAATGGCTGAAAGGGACACATCCCTCTGACACGCAAGAAAAGGGTCCTTTTCCATGTCCTTCCACCCCATCGAACAAGCCCCCGCGCGGCTCAACCGCTCGGAACTGGCCGTGCCCGGCTCGCAGCCGCAAATGTTTGAAAAAGCGGCACAATCCGATGTCGATGTCATCTTTCTGGATCTCGAGGACGCAGTCGCGCCCGACGAAAAGGAGCAAGCGCGCAAGAACATCATCAAGGCCCTGAACGAGGTCGATTGGGGCACCAAGACGATGTCGGTCCGCATCAACGGGCTGGACACGCATTACATGTATCGCGACGTGGTCGACGTGGTCGAACAGGCCGGCGAGCGGCTCGACCTCATCATGATTCCCAAGGTCGGCACCGCCGCCGATGTCTATGCGGTCGACATGATGGTGACCCAGATCGAGGACGCAAAGGGCCTGAAAAAGCGGATCGGATTCGAACATATCATCGAAACCGCGCTGGGCATGCAGAACGTCTCGGAAATCGCGGGCGCCTCGAAACGCAACGAGAGCCTGCATTTCGGCGTGGCCGATTACGCCGCTTCGACCCGGGCGCGCACCACGATCATCGGCGGGGTGAACCCGGACTATTCGGTGCTGACCGACCCGCTGGAGGATGGCAGCCGCGCGGTGCATTGGGGCGACATGTGGCATTATGCCCTGGCCCGCATGGTGGTCGCCGCCCGCGCCAACGGGCTGCGCCCGATCGACGGGCCGTTTGGCGATTTCCAGGACCCCGACGGATACCGCGCGGCGGCCAAGCGGGCCGCGGTGCTGGGCTGCGAGGGCAAATGGGCCATCCATCCCAGCCAGATCGCGCTGGCCAACGAGGTGATGAGCCCGTCGGAAGCCGAGGTCACCAAGGCGCGCCGCATCCTGGAGGCGATGGCCGAGGCCGAGGCGGCGGGCAAGGGCGCGGTCTCGCTCGATGGGCGGCTGATCGACTATGCGTCGATCCGTCAGGCCGAGGTGCTGGTGGAAAAGGCCCGCCAAATTGCCGGCAACTGACACGACAAGCCTGCGAAGCGCGGCGGTCCGGGCATTCCGGGCTGCCGTGCGCCGTGCCGATCCCGGCCTGGCACTGACCGACTGCCTGCGCCGGACCGGCCTGCCCCGCCCCAGCGGCGACGGCAAGACCATTGTTGTCGCCCTGGGCAAGGCCGCCCCGGCGATGATCCGGGCGCTGCACGGCCAGATCACCGGCCCCCGGGTGATGCTCTGCGTCACCCATCGCGAGAACCAGGAGCCGGTGGCCGGGGCCGAGGTGTTCCGCGCCGGGCATCCGGTGCCCGACGAGATCGGCCACCATGCCGCCCGTCGCCTGCGCGAGATATTGGCCGAGACCACCGAGCGCGACGTGGTGCTGGCGCTGATCTCGGGCGGCGGCTCGGCCCTGTTGCCGGCACCGCCGGACGGGGTCACGCTGGATGACAAGCAGGCGCTGAACCGGCTGCTGTTGCAAAGCGGGCTGGATATCAACGCGGTGAACGCGGTGCGCCAGCATGTCTCGGTATTGAAGGGCGGCGGGCTGTTGCGCCACGCGGCCCCTGCCCCGGTCACCGCCTATATCCTGTCCGATGTGATCGGTGACGACCTGCGCGCCATCGCCAGCGGCCCGACAGTGGCCCCGATCGCCAGCCGGGCCGAGATCCGCGACCTGCTGGACCGCAAAGGGATCGCCGACGCGCTGCCCGACAGCATCCGCCGCCATCTGCGCCAGCCCGAGGCCACCACCCCGCTCCCCAAGGCCAGCAATCACCTGATCGGTGGCAATCGCGAGAGCCTGGCGGCGGCGGCGGCGGCGCTGGCCGCCTTTGGCGCGGTCCGGGTGATCGACGAGCCGCTGGTGGGCGATGTGGGCGAGGCCGCCGAGACCGTGGCCGAGGCCCTATCCCGCGCCGCACAGGAAGAGGGGCCGCAGGCCCTGATCTGGGGCGGCGAGACCACCGTGCGCGTGCGCGGCAGCGGCATTGGCGGGCGCAATCAGGAACTGGCCCTGCGGCTGGCCGCACTGATGGAGGACACGCCGCTTTCGCAACCCTGGCTGTTCCTGTCGGCAGGCACCGACGGGCGCGACGGCCCGACCGAGGCGGCGGGCGCCTGCGTCGATGCGGGCACCCTGCCCCGCATCCGCGCCGCTGGGGCCGCGCCCGAGACGTTCCTTGCGCGCAATGACAGCAACAGCGCCCTGACCCTGTCGGGCGACCTGTTGGTGACGGGCGCCACCGGCACCAATGTCGCGGATGTGCAGTTCCTGCTTCTGGGCTGAGCGGTTCAGGCGCCGCCCGAGGGGCACCGCTGGGCGGCGCGCGCCTTGCCGTCGCTTTCCTCGCGCCAGTCGGGCACATCATTGACCAGCATCAGCGCCGCCCGCCGCAGGGTGGCGCGGAACTTGTCCACCACCTCGCCACGCAGGCCGCAATCGGCCAGCGCGGCGTCAAAGGTTTTCAGCCACAGCTCGGCATCGGCCTCGCGGATCGGCACATGGGCATGGATCTCGCGCAGGTTCATATGGCCGAACCGCTCGCGGTAATAGGCGCGCCCGCCCAGAAAGCCGCTGAGAAACTCGAACTGCGCCTGCCGGGTATGGTTCAGCCCATGGCCGCGAAAATGCAGCCGATGCAGCGGCCAGGCCTCGGGGTCGGTCTCCATCCGGTGGTAGAACGTCTCGACCAGGTCGCGCAGCACGTCCTCGCCGCCGATGGATGTCAGTGCCGATGTCATGGGCCTATCCTGTCTTGCCGTGCCCCCGGCCCGCCTTGACCAAGGTCAAGAGCGGGGTCTGGTTTTCTGCGGGTCGTAATGGGCAAAGGGCACGATGGTCGCGGGCAGCCGTTTCTGATGCCCGTCCAGCTTGCCGATCTCGACCTTGGTGCCGACCTCGTGATGGGCCACGTCGACCCGGGCCAGCGCGATGTTCTTGCCCAGAATGGGCGAACGCATGGACGAGGTGACCTCGCCGATCTGGGCCCGTCCGATATGCACGCAATCGCCATGGCCCACATCGACATTGCTGTCGATATCGAGCCCCACCAACATGCGCGCGGGATGTTCCTTGCGCCGGATCAGCGCCTCGCGCCCGATGAAATCGTCCGGCTTGGACTTGAGCGGCACGGTAAAGCCGATCCCGGCCTCGAACGGGTCGGTCTGGTCGCTGAAATCATAGCCGGCAAAGATCAGCCCAGCCTCGATCCGCACCATGTCCAGCGCCTCCAGCCCCATCGGGCGGATGCCATGGGCCTGACCCGCCTCCCACACCGCGTCGAACACCGCGCCCGCATGTTTGGGATGGCAGAAGATCTCGTATCCCAGTTCGCCGGTATAGCCGGTGCGGCTGACCACCACCGGCACGCCCTGATCGTCGCCGATCCGGGCGGGGGCAAAGCGGAACCAGCCGAGCTCTTCGAACTTGGGCTGATGCGGCGCGGTCCAGATCACCTTTTTCAACAATTCGCGGCTTTCGGGCCCCTGCACGGCGATATTGTGCTGCATGTCGGTCGACGAGCGCACCAGCACCTTGAGCCCCAGCTCGGCGGCCTTTTCCCGGAGCCACTCGCCACCGTAATCCGAGCCGCCGATCCAGCGGAAATTGTCCTTGCCCAGGCGGAACACGGTGCCGTCGTCGATCATGCCGCCATGGGGATAGCACATGGCGGTATAGACGACGCCGCCCACCGGCAGGGTCTTCATGTTACGGGTAAAGATATACTGGCACAGCGCCTCGCTGTCGGGGCCGGTGATCTCGAACTTGCGCAATGCGCTGAGGTCAAGCACCACGCATTTCTCGCGGCAGGCATGATATTCCTCGATCGGGCCTGCGCTGGACATGCAATTGGCCAGCCAGAAGCCGTTGTATTCGATGAAATTCTCGGTGAACCGGGCGAACCGGTCGTGAAAGCCTGTCTGTTTGGTCATTTTCGGTTCCGCGTCGGGGGTGGGCCGGTAAGCTACGGCGCGTTGAAAGGTCTCCTTGCCGCTATAGGTGCGGACATGGATGTCGGTCGGGTTCCAGCCATTGGCGGCCGAGGTATCGTCGGGACAGGCCGAGCTGACACAGACCAGATCGGTCAGCGCCCGCAGCAGCACATAGTCGCCCGGGCGCGACCAGGGTTCGTCGGCATACATCACCCCGTGATCGTCCAGCCCGGTATTGAAGAAGAAGTTGATCGCCATCCAGCCGGCCCGCCCCGCGACCCCGTGCGGCGCCAGCGCGGCGTTGAAATTGTCCGAACAGTTGATGTGGCCGGGATAGCCGATATCGTCGTAATACTTGGCGGCACAGGCCAGCGCAAAGGCATCGTGGCGCCCGCAGGTGTCCTGGATCACCTCGACCAGCGGCTGCATCTCCTGGTCATAGTATTTCGCGTGCAGACCCGGCATCGGATAGGCATGGCCCATCAGTGTCCGGGTGGTGGTCACGTCCAGCGCATGGGCAATGCCCTTGTCCAGCTTGCGCGCGGCGAAACACTGGAAATCAGTGCATTGGCGCCCGTCCACATCGAGGATCTGGATATAGTCGCCCGCCTTGACGAAATAGGCCTCGGCAGTGGCGGAATGCACCCGGATATCGGCAACCGGATCGGCCAGCGGGTCGGGCAGCTCGAACCGGGCCGCGCTTTTCAGCACCGCGCGGCGGATGAACACGGTCAGCGGCGTGGCGGTGTCCTGCGCCTCGAAGTCCATGATGCCGCCGGGGGCCGCGATGATCACGATCCCCTCGCGGCTGGCGGTAAAGCTTTCGGTCGTGCCCGCAGGCGTGCTGTGTTCGAAAAGATGCACCGCGCCCGCCTGCGACAGGTTCAGCCCGCGCGCCTCGATCCCCATCCGCAGGCCCCGCAGCGAGGGATCGTCCGAGGTGAGCAGCGCCATCAGCCCCCCCGGCGCCCCCTGCGCCCGCGCTCCGATCAGCCCGGTATCGAAACCGCCAAGCGGATCGGCGCAGACGATCTCGCAGGGCTGGCCACCCTCGGTATTCTCGATCTCGATCCGGTCGCCGGTTTCCAACCGAAGCAGGATTGCCCCCGCCCCCGGAACCACATAGCGTTCGGTTCCAGGTGGCAGCGAAAACACCCGCGGTTGCAGGATGGCGCTTGGCTTTGGCGGTCCGGAGATGATCTCGGGGTATTTGGTATCCAGCACGTTGCCACTCCGATCATTTGCATTAGCGGAAAATTTCTTTATTGAAGAGAATATATCCCGAGGACCCACCGTGCAAGACATTCGAACCCTTTCCAGGCAGATTTCCCCCCAGCGAGGCCGGTCTTGAGCGCGCTGGGCCTGGGGCTGATCGCGGCGCTCTGCTGGGGGCTGCATGACATCACCATCCGCTATCTCAGCCGCACCGTGCCATTGATGGGGGCGCTGGCGGTGGTGCTGGCCACCGGGCTTGCGTTTCAGGCCTCGGTTCTGGCCGCGTCCGAGGGTGCGCGTCTGCCGCAAGGCGCGGCGCTGTGGCTGTCGATCGGCTCCGGTCTGGCCTTTCTGGTGGCGAGCCTCGGCCTCTATTTTGCCTTTGAACGCGGGCCGGTGCGGCTGGTCGCGCCGATCATCGGCGCCTATCCGATCCTCTCGCTGCTCTTTGCCTTTCTGGCCGGGTCGCCCATCGGTGCCGATCAGGTGCTGGCGGTGCTGGTGATCGTGGGGGCCGTGGGCGTGGTGGCGGGCCTGTCGGGTGACAGCGACGACCCGGCCCCGCCCAAGGGGCCGACCATCGCGCTGTCGCTGATCGCCGCCATCGGTTTTGCCGCCACCTTCAAGCTGGGCCAGCTGGCCGCCACCCTGGATGGAGAGCTGAACGCCACGCTGCTGGCGCGGGTCACCGCGCTGGTGCTGCTGCTGGCGCTGATCGTGATTCGGCGCCAGACGCTGCGGGTGGGTGCCGCCGCCCTGCTGCCGCTGGTGGTGATGGGGCTGCTTGACGGGGTTGCCCTGCTGGCGGTGATCTCGGCTGGGGTGCTGGATCATCCGCAACTGGCGGCGGTGGCCTCGTCCATGTTCGGCCTGATCACCATCGTGCTGGCCTGGGCCTTTCTGCGCGAAAGCATGAGCCGGCCGCAATGGGCCGGCTGCCTGGCCGCCTTCCTGGCCATCGGCTATCTCGCCTGGTAAGGCGACCGATCAGCGGATCCAGCCCGCCGCGCGCTGCTGCTGATGGGCGCGGATCGCGTTGCGCAGCAGGATCGCCACGGTGACCAGCCCGACCCCGCCCGGAACCGGCGTGATCCAGCCCGCCACTTCCTTGACCGCGTCGGTCTGCACATCGCCGACCACGACCGGGCCGTCGGGACCGGGCACGTGGTTGATCCCGATGTCGATCACCACCGCGCCCGGCTTGATCATGTCGGGGCCGATCAGATGCGCCTTGCCCACCGCCACCACCACCACATCGGCCCGGCGCGAATGCATCGCGACCGAGCGGGTCATGTGGTGGCAGACGGTGACAGTGGCGCCCTCGGCCATCAGCATCATCGCCACCGGCTTGCCCACGATCTCGGAATGGCCGACCATCACCACTTCGAGCCCGGCCATGGTCAGGCCGGTCTCGCGGATCAGTTCAACCGCCGCCGCCGCCGTGCAGGGCGCCATCGCCACATCGTTATAGACGATATTGCCGATCGAGGCGGGGTTCATCCCCTCGACATCCTTGAGCGGATGGATCGCGGCCTGAAGGGCGCGCACGTTGATATGATCAGGAACCGGACGTTGCAGAATGATTCCAAGTACATCCGGGTCATCGTTCATCTCACGGATGAGGCTTTGGCAAACCTCCTGGCTGATCGACCGGTCCCAGAGCTGCTGGTCAAAGGGCACGCCCACCGCGCTGGCGGCACGCGCCTGGTTGCGCACATAGACCGCCACCTCGGGCACGTTGCCGATCGAGATCGAGACCAGCTTGCCGATCCGCCCGACCTGGTTCACATAGGCGCTCACCTCGGAGAGGATCCGCGCGCGCACCGTTTTTCCCGGCAGCAGGCGGGTATCCGCGACCGTGCTCACGGAGTAAGTCCGTTTGGTTCTGTGAGTTTGTTTGCGCGTGTGCAGGCTGTGAGGGTGTTGGCGAGCAGGCAGGCGATGGTCATGGGGCC
>NZ_JAKOEM010000038.1:0-11692 GCF_022321465.1 Ruegeria alba
AAAACATTCCTGAATAAGGAGACTACGATGGCACGAGCCCAAGGGGCGCGGGCGCAGATGGCGCTTGCGTTCGAGACCGTCTATGGCACACCGCCTGCTGGCGGTTTCACGAAGATGCCGTTTGCCAGCACCACGCTTGGCGCGGAGCAGCCGCTCTTGAACTCCGAGCTTCTCGGCTATGGCCGCGATCCGCTGGCGCCGATCAAGGATGCGGTGACGGCGGACGGCGATGTCGTCGTGCCGCTCGATGCCGAGGCCTTCGGCTTCTGGCTGAAGGCGGCCTTCGGCGCACCGACGACCACGGGCACAGGCCCCTGGACGCATGCGTTCCAGTCCGGATCCTGGACGCTGCCGAGCCTCTCCATCGAGACCGGCATGCCGGAGGTGCCGCGCTATGCGATGTACTCGGGCTGCGTGCTCGACCAACTCAGTTGGCAGATGCAGCGGTCGGGGCTGCTAACGGCGACCGTGCGGCTGGTGGCACAGGGCGAGACGGTGGGCACGGCGTCTAGTGCCGGTGCGCTGGCAGACATTGCCTTGAAGCGGTTCGGCCATTTCAACGGACAGGTCACGCGGAACGGCTCGGCCCTCGGCAACGTGGTCTCGGCCGACATTACCTATGCCAACAACCTCGACCGGATAGAGACGATCCGTTCGGACGGCCGCATCGACGGCGCAGACCCGTCCATCGCGGCGCTCACCGGCTCGATCGAAGGGCGCTTCGCCGATCAGACGCTTGTGACGCAGGCGATCAATGGCGAGGCTTGCGAACTCGAGTTCGGCTACAACCTGCCCTCGGGCGAGAGCTTCATCTTCACGGTGCACGCTGTCTACCTGCCGCGCCCGCGGATCGAGATCTCCGGGCCGCAGGGCGTGCAGGCCACATTCGACTGGCAGGCCGCCCGCGACAGCATCGTCGGCCGGATGTGCACCGCGGCTCTGATCAACGATGTGGAAACGTATTAATGCTGACGCTCAATCTTTCAAATGCCCCGCGCTGGCAAGACCTCGCCCCCGGCGTCCGCGTGCAGCTGCGCCCGTTGACCACCGCGCTGATGGTGGCGACGCGCAGTGACCCTGCGGTCGAAGCGGTGCCCGAGGAGGCCTCCGACGAGGAGCGGGCCGTCGCCTTCGCCAAGGCGCTGGCGCGGCGGGCCGTGCTTGCCTGGGAGGGTATCGGCGATGCGGACGGCAATCCCATCGATCCGAGCCCCGAGGCCATCGACGCACTGCTCGACATCTGGCCGATCTTCGAGGCCTTCCAGCTGACCTACGTGTCCAAGGGCCTGTTGCTGGAGCAGGAAAAAAACGCCTCCGCGCTCTCGCCGAATGGTCCTTCGGCGGGGGCGAGCGCTACTGCCAAGCCTGCGCGCAAGCGTGCGAAGACTGCCCGACGCGGCTGAACCAGCCGCTGACCCTCGAAGGCTGGCAAGTCTGGGACCTGGTGGGTCGCATCGGCGGCCAGCTGCGCGTCCTTCCCGGCGCGGTGATCGGCTGGGATCTGACCGCGGCACTGGCACTGAGTAATGCCCTCGGCATCCCGCCTCTGGCCACAGCCGAACTCCTCCCCGTCATCGAAGCGGTGATGGTCGCCAAATACAACGAACAGATGGAACGTTCCGATGGCTGAGAAGAGGGTCTCTGTCCGCCTTGCCGCGGTCGGTGGACGGCAGGTGCGCGCCGAACTGGAAGGCGTGGGCGAGGCCGGCGCCCGCGGCTTCGGCCGCCTCAGCCGCGAGATGGAAGCGGCGAACGCCCGGCTCGCGGGTTTTGCCCGCCGCGTGAAGGTGGCTGCGGCTGCCGCCGTCGCCGCTGCCATGGCGGCTGGCGTGGCCATGGTCCGGTCCGGATTGGAAACCGTCGATGCACAAGCCAAGCTCGCGCAGTCCCTCGGCACCACCGTCGCCTCGATCCAGACACTGGAGCGCGCGGGCGAGTTGGCCGGCGTGTCGATGTCCGGCATCGAGCAGGCCACGAAGGACCTGACCCGTCGTCTGAGCCAGGCGGCATCCGGCGGCGGCCCGGCGGCGGAGGCTCTCAAGCGCCTGGGCCTTTCTGCCTCCGACCTTCTGGCCCTGCCGCTCGACGAACGCGTGGGCGCGATCAACGCCGCCATCGAGAGCTTTGTACCGGCCGCAGAGCGCGCCGCTGTCGCGGGCCAGCTTTTCGGCGAGGAAGGCTCCATCGCCATGTCACGGATCGACACGGCAACGTTGCGCCAGGCGACCGAGGACGTGCTTGCCTTTGGCGTTGTCGTTTCCGAACAGGATGCCGACCAGATCGAGCGCACGAACGACGCGATCTCTCGGCTGGGGTTGATCTGGCGCGGCCTCTCGAACCAGCTGGCCGTTGCCGCGGCGCCTGCGCTGGAGACTGTCACCAACGCCATGGCGGCAGTCGCCAGCCGCACCGGGCCGCTTGGACGGGTCCTCACCGGGCTCTTCGACAACATTGGCCGGCTCACCATTTACGCGGCCACCTTCGCGACCTTCCTCGCGGGCCGCTGGGTCGCCGGCATGGCCGCCGCAGCCCTCTCCGTGCGCGGCCTCGCCACCGCGCTGGTCGTCCTGCGCGGCGCGCTCATTCGCACCGGTATCGGGGCGCTGATCGTCGGCGCAGGCGAACTCGTACATCAGTTCACCCGGCTGGTCTCCGGCGCAGGCGGGTTTGGCAATGCGATGGCCTTGCTCGGCGATCTCGCCTCCGAGGTCTGGGAGCGGATTGGGCTGGGCTTGGCGAGTGTCATTGCCGCCGTCGAGGCCGGGTTTGCCCGGTTCCAGGCCGTGACGGCTTCCGCGTTGCAGGGGGCCCTTGAAGCGATTGTCGGCTTTGCGAATACCGCCATCAACAGCTTCGAAGGCACCTTCGAGGCGATCAAGGCGATCTGGGGCCTGCTGCCCGCCGCGATCGGCGATATCGCCTTCCAGGCAGCCAACAGCCTGATTGTCGGCGTCGAGGCGATGCTCAACGGTGTCGTTGCCCGGATCAACGGATTCATCTCCGGCGTCAATGCCGGGCTCGAGGCCCTCGGGGTTGAACGGCGCATTCCGGTCGTGCCCGATCTCGAGCTTGGCCAGATCGAAAACCGCTTCGAAGGGGCTGCATCCAATGCGACAAGCGTTGCCCAAGCCGCCTTCGACCGCGCCTTTGCCGACAATCCGCTCAGCGTGCCAGATCTTGGGCTGGCAGCTGCTGCGAATGCCGTGCGCGGACGTGCGGATGCCGCGCGGGCCACATCCCTCGATCTTGCGGGTCAGGCCACGGCTCCGCTGAGCTCTCTCGATTCCCTTCGGGCCGCAGTCTCTGGGTCCGGCGAGACCGGCGGTGGAGCTGCCGAGGCCACAGCGGCCACGGAACGACTGAACGCGGCCCTCGGCGAGACCGAAGCCGCACTCGGTCGGGCGGGTTCGGCCGCCGGTGGGGCGGGCGGTGCCTTGAAGCAGGCCGCCGAGGCCGGGAGCAAGGCCTGGGACGGGGCGAAGACGACCATCGAACGCACGAAAGAGCTGGCCAAGGGCCTGGCCGAGGATATCACCGGCCCGCTGAAAGAGGCCCTCAAGTCCGGCGAACTCAGCTGGCGCAGCTTTGCGCAGGCGGTATCCGGTATTGCTCAGAACCTCGCCAATCGCCTGATCGACTCGGCCTTCAAGCCGATCGAGGACGCGCTCTTCCGTGCCTTCTCTGGTGGTGGGGTGTCTGGCGGCGGCGGGGGCGGTCTCTTTGGCTGGATCACCAAGGCTATCGGTGGGCTCTTCGGTGGTGGTTTTGCCCGGGGCGGTGTCTTTGCGCACTCTGATCAGATCACGGCCTTTGCCCGGGGTGGGGTTCTGGGCGGCGGTATCGTGGATCGCCCGACAGTGTTTCCCTTTGCCCGGGGCATAGGTCTCATGGGCGAGGCCGGGCCGGAGGCCATCCTGCCCCTGCGCCGGGGACCGGGCGGACGGCTGGGGGTGGAAGCCGGGACGAGACAACCTGCGCCGCAGATCACGCCGCGGATCATCAACGTGCTCGATCCTGGGCTGGTGGGAGACTATCTCGCCACGCCCGCCGGCGAACGCGCCATTCTCAACGTGATCCGTCGCAACCGGGGCGCTTTCGATGGCTGATCTCCTCTGGCCCTTTGCCGCGCATGGTCCGGCAACCGAAGTCCTGGACTGGCGCACCGACGTGTTGCAGAGCGACGCCGGCGAACAGCGCCTGTCGCTGCGGGATACCCCGCGCGAGGTGCTTACCCTGAGCCATCGGCTCGACGGGCCCAAACTCGCCGAGGCCCTCGCACTGGCCCGCCGGGGCATGGCGGGCGAGTGGATCGTGCCGCTCTGGCACATGGCGGATCGCAGCGGCAGTGATATCACATTGGGAGAGACCAGCCTGACCATTGCAGCGCGTCACGCCGACTACCGTGCGCCGGGCTTTGCCGTTGCCGCCAGCAATGGCGGGGATGCCTATCTGCTTACTCTTGCCGCGGTACATCCGGACGGAATTGACCTGACAGCTACAGCCGGTGTCGCTCTCACCCACCCGGTGATCGCACCGGCGCGGCGGGCCCGCTTGCTGGCGCCACTGGAGATCGAACACCGGCACGCGGATCTCGGCTATGTCACCGCACGGTTCCTGCTGCAGGAGAGCGCCGATCTTTCCGGGCTGCGGGGTACCGCGCTTTACATTGCCATCGACACCAGCACGTCGATGTCGGGGGCCAAGATCACCGCGGCCATGGCGGCGGTGCGGGCCCTGGTCGATGAACTGGCCGGCACTGTGCCCCCGGCCTTGCGCAACGACATCTGCATCCTACTCTGGCACGAAACGGTCGCAGACATGCAGGTGCGACGCGACGCCGATCGCCAGGATCTCACGTACCTGTCGGACTGGCTGGCCCAGCCGCCGGTGCTGCGGGGTGGTACGGATTTTGCCATGGCACTCAGCGAAGCCCAGGGCTTTTTTGCCGGCGCTGGAGCCAAGCGGCGGATTATCCTGTTCCTGACCGATGGGGAACCCTATCCGTTGGGCTCGGCCACCGCGGCCGTGGCGCTGCTGGAGACGATCGCGGATGTGGAGGTCTACGGCTTCAATATCGGGCTCACCAATACCAGCTGGACCGCGATGCTCGACAACACCCCGGCCGATGGCGTGCCGGTGATTGCGCCGGGCGATACCGACAGCCTGCGCGACACGCTGCTTGGGACGCTCTTCGGCATTCCACGCTATCGCGGTCGGGATGTGCTGATGGACCCTAGTGTCCTGCGCCAGCCCTTGGCCCAGACCCTGTCGCAGAGCTTCGAAGGTGTCGACAGCGGCTTGGGCCCCGTGATCTTCGAACCCCTGCGCGATCTGGTGGAGCATGGCTCTGTCCTGACGCTGAAGGACGTTGGCCCAGAAGACAGCTGGTCCCGACGCCGGTGGCTCTATCACCTGCGCGGCCGGGCCCGGGCCTTCTGGCTGCCGAGCTGGGGGCGGGAGCTTGTCCTGCAGCAGGAGGCCCTTGCCGGCGACGATGTCCTGATCGTAGCGCCGCGCCTTGAGCCCTCCGACTGGATCGGCCGGCCTGTGCTCCTGGACCTGCCGGGACAGCCGATCTTCCGCGAGATCACCGGCACCAGCCTCGATCCGCTGGGCCTGCGCCTCGGGATCGACCCGCTCGACCGGCATGTTCCGATCACCACGCCGGGGCATCTCCTGACCCTGGTGCGGCTCGATACCGACCGGGTCGAGATCGAGCATCGGCCTGCGGGCACAGAAGTGAGCCTCACCGTTCTGGACATTCCGGATCTGACCCCATGACCTATGACGACCTCGAGATCTCGACCGCCGAAGGCCGGCCACTCTTTCTCTATCGCTTCGCCGAAGGCCCCACGACCTGGCGCTTTGTCAGCCGGTCCTCGGATTGGGTCGTTCCCGGTGGCACGCTTGCCGATGAGCCGGGCGATACCGCATGGGCTGCCTCCGCGCTCGCCCATGGCAACGTGGTCCAGAGCGGCGATCCGCGCCGGGTCGATCTGAGCCTGACCTTTCCGCTCTCCGATCCCTTCGCCCGCCGCTGGCTCGGGCCGCGGGGATCTTCGGTCACCACGCTGACCATTTTCCGCGGCCATGAGCAGGTGCCGGGCGAACTGGTCGCGCATTGGAAGGGGCGCATCGTCTCGGCCTGGGTGGAAGGGGTGCGGATCGTTCTACGGGCAGAGTCGCTCTTCACCGCCATGCGCCGCCAGGGCGTGCGCGCCCGTTACCAGCGGCTCTGCCGTCATGTGCTCTATGCCGGCGGCTGCCGGCTCGATATCGAGAGCTTTCTGGTCCCGGCGACAGCGACCGCCCGCTCTGGACAACAGATCACTGTTCCGGAGGCCGCCGCGCAACCCGATGGCTGGTATCGCGGCGGCGTGTTGCGCCACGCGGGGGTGCCGGGCTTCATCACCGGGCACGTCGGTGCAACCCTCACACTCTCAGGCCGCATGCCCGCGCTCGAGGCGGAGATCGACGATCCCGGCCTCACCGCCAGCATTCAGATCGCCCCCGGCTGCGATCTGCGCCGCGACACCTGTGCGAACCGCTTCGACAACCTGCTGAACTTCGGTGGGTTCCCGGATATCCCGGGCCGGAACCCGTTCGGGGGGACGAGTATCATTTGAGGGCATGTTGGGACCTGAACCGCTTGTCGGCTCACCGCCAGCGGCCGCAGACCCCTTCGGCGATCAGCACCGCGCCGATGTCCCGGCCGTCCGGCAAGGCACAGGTTCCGACGACGCGATCATAGGACCGTTTCCCAGACAAGGAACAGGTCAGGGTTTCCGATCGTGCGAGTTCTTTCATCCGTGCGGTTGCCCTGTTTCCGGCCAGCGAGCCCTTTTCGGCGCAGTCGAGATTGGCGATGCGGATCGGAGTGCCGGAGACTTCGATCGTGTCGCCATCCCGCACATGGGTCACTGGCCCGGTCAGGATGCGCGCAGCGGAGCCAGACTGTGGCCGGACACCGGTCCTGGCGTTTCCACCGTTCAGGATACGGACAGTGTTGCGTTCCACGGATTTGAAACTGGTGAACGGGTCATCGATATCGACATCGAAGAAGACCAGAGCGCCGAGGGACACGAACATCGCAAGCACCATGGCGTTTCGGCGGTAGTACCGCTTGTATCTGATGCTTCTGCCCATGATCCACGACTAGCCCGCGCGCGTGGCGAAAATTGGGCGAACGCCGGAAGAGGTGGTCGTTTTGGCTCGAGACGAAGCAAGACCCTTCAGTGGCTGCGCCTCTCCCGATACCAGGCAGAGCGCGGCCCGTCTGTTTCGAAGTATCGGATCTCGAAGATGCGCGCCTCATGCAAAACATGTCGCCAACTGCGGCAGCCATATGCCCCGGGCAGTTGATCGGGATAGTGTTGGGCGATCCATGCGGCAGCTTCCTCCACGGAAACCCAACCCTCGACGGCAAGTACACCGGCAGCTTGCTTCAGCGCACGCACAATGCCTGCATCAGGCCAGTACACTGTACCATCTGGGTAGATGCCGTTGACTATAAAGTTCCTGAATTCGTCGGACCGGAAGTACTCTGCTGCCTGCTGTTGAAGTCGACCCAGATCATTGCCCCATTCATTCAGCTGTCTCAGGTGATGATCGATCCGGGTCTGGGCATCGACCAGGGCATTGCGCGCGTCATGACAACCGTCCAGCGTTCCAAGGTCATGCTGCTCGATGAAATGGTGAACCAGGGTGTTGCGCAGAACCACCAGATCTTTCAGATCGCTGGTCAATTGCGCGAACTCCGTGTCCGAGAGGTTCAACAGGATACCCAAACGGAATGATAATGTGGTCCCGGTTGAAGCGGGGGTCGGTTCAGCTGGGCTCTCTGTCCCGTTGGTCACGATCCCTGAGCCAAGGAGTTCTCCCACCAGAAGACCCAGTGTCTTGCGGGCGGTGTCGGCTATCCGGGCGTCCCGGTCCGCCACCAGAGGCTCGGTTGACCCCGAAACTGCGTGATGCGCCACGATCGCCTTGAGCGCTCGTTCATAGTGCTGAAGCCGCAGGAGGCACCGGCCCAGCAAGCGCTGCACGTCGTCCTGAAGACTTTGCAGTGGCGTGTCAGACATTGCCGTCATTATGGAACTCGGTATCCAAATCCTTCGCGCCAGCCCTGCAATGGTCCAAGGCGCCGCCCGACCTGAGACCTAGCTCGCCCAAGTGGCAAGAATTGGGCGGGCGCTGTGGCGCTCGGCCTTAACCATGCACAACACTACCGAGGTTCGGCCGCGAACGGATCGGCCTGACCCGTTAACCCCTCCCAACCCCCGAAAGACTCTCTCCCATGGTCTGGAACTTTGTCGTCCAGATTGTCGCCAGCCTTGTGCTGACGGCGATCTCTTATGTGCTGGCGCCGCGGCCGAAGACGGCGCCGCCGAAGGCTGCGGGGCTCGACGCGTTCGACCTGCCCACGGCGGAGGAAGGCCGACCCATTCCGGTGGTGTTCGGCACGGTGCTGCTCAGGGGGCCGAACGTGGTCTGGGCAGGCGATCTGAAGGTCGACCCGATCCGCAAGTCCGGAGGCAAGAAGTGACACGGGTGATTGTCCGGGACCTGCGTGCCGCCCGGCTGTGTTTGCAAGGCGCGCGCGGCTGGTTTGCCCGCCACGGGCTCGACTGGCAGGCCTTCCTGCGCGAGGGCGTGGACGCGGAGGTGCTGGCCGCCACCGGCGATGCGCTGGCGATGCGGGCGATTGCCGAGGCCGAACGGCGCCTCAGTTCGGAGCAGGAGCAGGAGCAAAGCCATGGGTAGTTCGGTCATCGTCGGCTATCGCTATGCGCTGGGGGCGCACCTGGCGCTCTGCCATGGGCCGGTGGATGTGATCCGCGAGATCCGCGTCGATGACCGCACCGCCTGGTCGTTGGCCGATGGCACCGTCTCCGGAAGCGGCGAAGGTATCGGCGCGGTCACCACGCTTCTGGCCAATGCCACTGCCGCGGCCTTTCCGGCGGGCGAGCAAGGCAGTACCGCCGCCCTCAACATCTATGGCTGGAACGGCATTCCCGGCCTCTCCCTCGGACAGGCGCTCGATCTCACGCTGCTGGGCAGTGGCACCACGCATCGGATCATCCTGCGGGGCATCGCCTTTGACGAGCGCGAACACCTGACCTGGATGCAGGTCGAGCCAAAGACGCTCTCCTTTGCCTTCCAGGCCGTGAGCCTCTCCACCGTGCCCGGCAGCGGATCGTCTGGGGACGAGCGAGACATTCCCGCGCCGGGCACCCGCATCCGCATCGACAAGCCAGAGCTCTTCGGCGGCGAGAGCCGCGAGGGCGGCATCGTCGGCGATATCGACATCCTGATGGGGGCCCCCGACCAGGGGCCCAACAGCTACCTCGCCGTCCGGGCCGGAACAGACGTGCCCGGCTTCCGCGGGCTCTGCAGCCTCGTGCTGCGCCAGGTCTACATGGG
This sequence comes from Ruegeria alba, assembly GCF_022321465.1. Lineage (NCBI taxonomy): Bacteria > Pseudomonadati > Pseudomonadota > Alphaproteobacteria > Rhodobacterales > Roseobacteraceae > Ruegeria > Ruegeria alba. Next base: position 9,424 of record NZ_JAKOEM010000038.1, read on the forward strand.
GCTCAACCCCTATCTGAAGCCCTGGGCCGTCCGGGTCACCCGGATCCTCACCGCCGAGGATGGCGCGCCGCAATGGTACCCGGAGACGGCCCAGATCGGTGCGATGGATCCGGAGAGCGATCCCGCTTCCGATCCGGGCCCGGACATGAACCCGGCCCATATCATCCGCGAATGCCTCACCAACCGGACCTGGGGCCTTGGCTATGGGGCGGCGGATATCGGTCCGAGCATTGCGGCGGCCGCAGACCAGCTCTTTTCCGAGGGCTTTGGCCTCTCCCTCCTCTGGCAGAGCGATGCCAGTCTCGAGGAGTTCCTCGGAGACATCCTGCATCACATCGATGCCCAGCTTTACGTCGATCGCCGCACCGGCCGCTGGGAGCTGAAGCTCATCCGTGACGATTACGACCCCGAGACCGTGCCGATCTTCGATGCCAGCAACGTCGTGGACTGGGGCGAGCTGGGCCGGCGCGAAGCGGTGGATCTCGTCAACAGTCTCACCGTCACCTTCTCCGACCTGCGCACCGACCAGCCCGGTTCCATCAGTGTCACCGATACCGCCCGGGTGCAGCTGATGGGACAGGTGATCTCCACCACGGTCGACTATCCCGGTGTCCGGCGCGAGGACCTCGCCGTGCGCCTGGCCGAACGCGATCTGCGGGCCCTTTCGGCGCCGCTCCTCTCCGGCGAGATCACCGTGAACCGGCAGGGCGCCGATCTCGACCCCGGTGATATCATCCGGCTCGTCAATCCCCGGAGGGGTCTCGCGGGGGCGCTGCTGCGCGTGGTCGAGATCGATCATGGCGACGGGCGCGACAACCGGGTCCGGCTCCGGCTCGTGGAAGATGCCTTTGCCCTGGGCTCGACCGCCCTTGTCGGCGGCGAGGTTGCAAACCCGCCCACATCCTTCCTTTCCGCGCCACAACCGCTGTCGCGCCGGCTGGTAAGGGAATCCCCGTATTGGCTTCTGGTGCAGGAGTTGGGGCATGCGCAGGCCGATGCGGAGCTTGCTTCTGATCCCGATGTCGGCCTCCTGATGGCCGTGGGCGAGCGGCCTTCACCGGATGCGCTGGACGCCCTGGTCTGGGTCGATACCGGGACCGGCTATGCCAGTGACGGCACCACCACCTTTGCGCCGACCGCGATCCTCGATGCCGATCTCGGCGATGATCCAGAGGAGGTCCTGCTGCCCCTGCGGGACTGGACCGGTCTCCCGGGTCTCACCACCGGCACGCTGGCCGCGATCGGCGACGAGTTCGTCCGGGTCGATGGGATCTCGGCCAATTCGATCACCGTCGGGCGGGGCTGTCTCGACACCGTGCCGCTAGCCCATCCGGCCGGCTCCCCGGTGATCTTCTGGCAGGGACATGCGGACACGACATCCGGTCGGTACGTGTCCGGCGAGAGCCTTCCGGTTCGGATCCTGCCCCGCACCGGGCTCGGTACCCTGCCGCTGGCACAGGCGCCCACCGATATCGTGACATTTGCCGCCCGCGCGATCCGTCCCCTGCCGCCGGGCAATCTCCGGGGAGACGGAGGCTTCGTGTCGCCTTTGGCCAGTCCCGAGGCCACCCTGACCTGGGCGCATCGGGACCGGCTCTCCCAGACCAGTGCCGTCTTCGACAGCTACCTGGCCGGCGACATCGGTCCGGAGCCCGGGGTCACCTACCAGGTCCGCATTCACTGGGTCGATCCCGACACCGGCGAGACCCTGGAGCCTGCCGCCGCGGTGATCGAGGCCGGCACCGCCACCAGCTGGACCCTTGCCGAGGCGAATTATCCCGAACCGCCGCCCGGCGTCGAACAGGCAGACCTGCGGGTGCGCGCCGTGCGGGGATCTTTCGAGGACCGGGCCTTCCGCACCTATCGCGTGACCCTCGGCGGCAAGGTGCAGGTCTCGGCGCAGGATTTGGTGCTGCTCTGTTTCGGCATCGGTATCGACCTTGTCGGACAAGACCTGATCCTGACCTGCAGCGGCCCGGGCCTCGACATCGTCGAGCAGCACCTGGTGCTTGATCTCCGGCCGCCCGGTCTGGGCGTGACCCAGCAGGAGCTGATCGTCGAGCTCACCCCCTGATCTCCAACCACGGGACCCTTTCATGACCGATTACCTGATCACCAACAGCGCCGCCCTGCTGGGCGGTGTCGAGGACGCCTCCGTGCCGGGGAGCTACAATCCGGTGTTTGCCTCCCATGCGCTGCGCTTCGAGGCCGAACAGGCGGCAAGCATCTCCCTTCCGGGCGTCACCGACATCTGGATCCGGGCGGATTG
>NZ_JAKOEM010000039.1:0-10924 GCF_022321465.1 Ruegeria alba
AAAACATTCCTGAATAAGGAGACTACGATGGCACGAGCCCAAGGGGCGCGGGCGCAGATGGCGCTTGCGTTCGAGACGACCTATGGCACGCCGCCCGCGAGCGGCTACACGAAAATGCCGTTTGCCAGCACCACGCTCGGCACCGAGCAGCCGCTCCTGAACTCGGAGCTTCTCGGCTACGGCCGCGACCCGCTGGCGCCGATCAAGGATGCGGTGACGGCGGATGGCGATGTCGTTGTGCCGCTCGACGCCGAGGCCTTCGGCTTCTGGCTAAAAGCCGCCTTCGGCCAACCCGTGACCACCGGCATCGGCCCCTGGACGCACGCGTTCCAGTCCGGATCCTGGACGCTGCCGAGCCTCTCCATCGAAACCGGCATGCCGGAGGTGCCGCGCTATGCGATGTATTCCGGCTGCGTACTCGACCAGATCACCTGGCAGATGCAGCGCTCGGGGCTCCTGACCGCGACGGCCCGGCTGGTGGCGCAGGGCGAGACGGTAGGCACGACGTCCAGCGCCGGGACGCTGGCAGACATTGCCCTGAAGCGGTTCGGCCATTTCAACGGACAGGTCACGCGGAACGGCTCGGCGCTCGGCAACGTGGTCTCGACGGACATCACCTATGCCAACAATCTCGACCGCATCGAGACCATCCGTTCGGACGGCCGCATCGATGGCGCAGACCCGTCCATCGCCTCGCTCACCGGCTCGATCGAGGTGCGCTTTGCAGACAGCCCGCTGGTGACGCAGGCCATCAATGGCGAGGCCTGCGAGCTCGAGTTCGGCTACGCGTTGCCCTCGGGCGAGAGCTTCGCCTTCACGGTGCACGCCGTCTACCTACCGCGCCCGCGGATCGAGATTTCCGGACCGCAGGGCGTGCAGGCCACATTCGACTGGCAGGCCGCCCGTGACAGTGTGGTCGGCCGGATGTGCACGGCAACATTGATCAACGATATCGAGGTGTATTGAGGATGCTGACGCTCGACCTGACGAACGCGCCGCGTTGGCATGACCTCGCCCCTGGCGTCCGGCTGCAGCTGCGCCCGCTGACCACCGCGCTGATGGTGGCGACGCGAAGCGACCCGGCGGTGGAAACTGTGCCCGAGGCCGCATCGGACGAAGAACGCGCGGTTGCTTTTGCCAAGGCGCTGGCACGCCGCGCGGTGCTCGCCTGGGAGGGCATCGGCGATGCGGACGGCAAGCCGATCGATCCCAGCCCCGAGGCTGTTGAAGCGTTACTCGACATCTGGCCGATCTTCGAGGCCTTCCAGCTGACCTACGTCTCGAAGGGCCTTTTGCTGGAACAGGAAAAAAACGCCTCCGCGCTCTCGCCGAGTGGTCCTTCGGCGGGGGCGAGCGTTACTGCCAAGCCTGTCAAACGACGTGCGAAGACTGCCCAGTCCGCGCGAACCGGCCGCTGACCTTCGAGGGCTGGCAGGTCTGGGACCTGGTGGGTCGGCTTGGCGGGCAGCTGCGTGTGCTGCCCGGCGCCGTTGTCGGTTGGGACTTGTCGGCGGCACTGGCGCTGGCCGCGGCGCTCGATGTGCCATCAGCGGCCGCGGCCGAACTGCTGCCCGTCATCGAAGCGATGATGGTCGCCAAATACAACGAACAGATGGAACGTCCCGATGGCTGAGAAAAGGGTTTCTGTCCGCCTTGCGGCGGTCGGCGGGCGCCAGGTGCGTGCCGAACTGGAAGGTGTCGGCGAGGCCGGTGCCCGCGGCTTCGGACGACTGAGCCGGGAGATGGACGCAGCCAATACCCGGCTCTCCAGTTTTGCCCGCCGGGCGAAGGTGGCCGCTGCTGCCGCGGTCGCCGCTGCCATGGCCGCCGGTGTCGCCATGGTCCGCTCCGGCCTCGAGACAGTTGATGCACAAGCCAAGCTCGCACAATCGCTCGGCACCACCGTTGCCTCGATCCAGACGCTGGAGCGCGCGGGCGAGTTGGCCGGCGTGTCCATGTCCGGCATCGAACAGGCAACGAAAGACCTGACCCGGCGGCTGAGTCAGGCCGCGGCGGGCGGTGGCCCTGCGGCGCAGGCGCTGGAGCGGCTGGGCCTCTCGGCCTCCGACCTGCTGGCCCTGCCGCTCGACGCGCGCGTGGGTGCGATCAACGCGGCGATCGAGAGCTTCGTGCCGGTGGCCCAACGCGCGGCGGTTGCGGGCCAGCTCTTCGGCGAGGAAGGCTCCATCGCCATGAGCCGGATCGACACTGCAACGCTGCGCCAAGCCACCGAAGACGTGCGCGCCTTTGGCGTCGTCGTTTCGGAGCAGGATGCCGACCAGATCGAGCGGACGAACGATGCGATTTCCCGGCTCGGTTTGATCTGGCGCGGGCTGTCGAACCAGCTGGCCGTTGCTGCGGCGCCCGCGCTCGAAGCCGTCGCAAACGCCATGGCCGTGCTCGTGAACCGCACCGGCCCGCTTGGACGGGTCCTCACCGGGCTCTTCGACAACATTGGCCGGCTCACCATTTACGCGGCCACCTTCGCCACCTTCCTGGCCGGACGCTGGGTCGCCGGCATGGCTTTGGCTGTGCTCTCGGTGCGCGGCCTCGCCACGGCGCTGGTCGTCCTCCGCGGTGCGCTGATCCGCACCGGCATCGGGGCGCTGATTGTCGGCGCCGGCGAACTCGTACACCAGTTCACCCGGCTGGTCTCCGGCACGGGCGGGTTTGGCAATGCGATGACGCTGCTCGGCGATCTCGCTGCCGAGGTCTGGGGCCGGATTGGGCTGGGCCTGGCCAGTGTCGCTGCGGCCTTCGAGGCCGGATTTGCCGGGGTCCAGGCCGTGACTGCTTCCGCGCTGCAGGGCGCCATCGAGAGCGTGGTGGCTTTTGGCAACACGGCGGCGAACACGTTTGAAGGCACATTCGAAGCGATCAAGGCGATCTGGGGCCTGCTGCCCGCCGCGATCGGCGATATTGCCTTCCAGGCGGCCAACAGCCTGATCTCTGGCGTCGAGGCGATGCTCAACGGTGTCGTTGCCCGGATCAACACCTTCATCTCCGGTGTGAATGCCGGGCTCGAAGCCCTCGGGGTTGAACGCCGCATCCCGGTCGTGCCCGATCTCGAGCTTGGCCAGATCGAGAACCGCTTCGAAGGCGCTGCGTCCAATGCCGCTAGCGTTGCCCAAGCCGCCTTCGACCGCGCCTTTGCCGACAATCCGCTCACCGTGCCCGATCTTGGGCTGGTTGATGCTGCGGATGCCGCGCGCGGACGTGCTGATGCGGCGCGGGCCAGATCCCTCGATCCTGCGGGTCTGGCCACGGCACCGCTGACCTCTCTGGATGTCTTGCGCACGGCTGTCTCCGGGTCTGGCGAGAACGGCAACGGAACTGCAGAGGCCACAGCGGCCACGGAACGGCTGAACGCGGCCCTCGGCGAGACCGAAGCCGCCCTCGGTCGGGCGGGATCGGCGGCCGGTGGCGCGGGCGGCGCGCTGAAGCAGGCCGCCGAGGCCGGGAGCAAGGCCTGGGACGGGGCGAAGACCGCCATCGAACGCACGAAGGAGCTGGCCAAGGGTCTGGCCGAGGATATCACCGGTCCCCTGAAAGAGGCGCTCAAGTCCGGCGAGCTCAGCTGGCGCAGCTTTGCCCAGGCGGTATCCGGCATTGCCCGGAACCTCGCCAACCGCCTGATCGATTCCGCCTTCAAGCCGATCGAGGATGCGCTCTTCCGCGCCTTCTCCGGTGGCGGGGTGGCTGGCGGTGGCGGTGGCGGACTCTTCGGCTGGATCACCAAGGCCATCGGTGGCCTCTTCGGTGGTGGTTTTGCCAGGGGCGGTGTCTTTGCGCACTCGGGCCAGATCACCGCCTTTGCTCGCGGTGGGGTTCTGGGGAGCGGCATTGTTGATCGCCCGACCGTGTTTCCCTTTGCTCGTGGCATCGGTCTCATGGGCGAGGCCGGGCCGGAAGCAATCCTGCCCCTGCGCCGGGGACCCGGCGGACGGCTGGGGGTGGAAGCCGGGACGGCACAACCCGCGCCGCAGATCATGCCCCGGATCATCAACGTGCTCGATCCTGGGCTGGTGGGAGACTATCTCGCCACGCCGGCAGGGGAACGTGCCATCCTCAACGTGATCCGCCGCAACAGAGGGGCTTTTGATGGCTGATCTCCTCTGGCCCTTTGCCGCGCATGGCCCGGCGACCGAAGTCCTGGACTGGCGCACGGATGTTTTGCAGAGCGAGGCCGGTGAACAGCGGCTTTCGCTCAGAGATGCCCCGCGCGAGGTGCTGACCCTGCGCCATCGGCTCGACGGGCCCGGTCTTGCCGAGGCACTGGCGCTGGCCCGCCGGGGTCTGGCAGGCGACTGGATCGTTCCGCTCTGGCACATGGCCGACCGCAGCGGCGATGATGTAACGTCGGGAGGTACCAGCCTGACCATCGCGGCGCGCCCCGCCGATTACCGTGCACCGGGCTTTGCCGTTGCCGCCAGCGATGGCGGGGAGGCGCATCTGCTTTCCGTTGCCGCGGTGCATCCCGCGGGAATTGATCTCGCAGCTTCAACCGGTGCCGATCTCACCCACCCGGTGATCGCACCTGCGCGGCGGGCCCGCTTGCTGGCGCCACTGGAGATCGAGCGTCGGCATGCGGATCTCGGCTTTGTCACCGCGCGCTTCCTGCTGCAGGAAAGTGCCGATCTTTCGGGGCTGCGCGGCACCGCGCTTTACATCGCCATCGACACCAGCACATCGATGTCGGGGGCCAAGATCACCGCGGCCATGGCGGCGGTGCGGGCCCTGGTCGATGAACTGGCCGGCAGTGTGCCACCCGCCTTGCGCAACGACATCTGCATCCTGCTCTGGAACGAAACAGTCGCCGACATGCAGGTGCGACGCGAGGCTGACCGCCAGGACCTCACGCAGCTGTCGGGCTGGCTGGCCCAGCCCCCGGTCCTGCGGGGCGGTACGGATTTTGCCATGGCGCTGAGCGAAGCCCAGGGCTTTTTTGCCGGCGCTGGAGCCAAGCGGCGGATCATCCTGTTTCTGACCGATGGGGAGCCCTATCCACTGAGTTCCGCCACGGCGGCCGTGGCCCTGCTGGAGACGATCGCGGATGTGGAGGTCTACGGGTTCAACATCGGGCTCACCAATACAAGCTGGACCGCGATGCTGGACAACACCCCGTCCGATGGCGTGCCGGTGATTGCGCCCGGCGATACCGACAGCCTGCGCGACACGCTGCTCGGTACGCTCTTCGGCATTCCACGCTACCGCGGCCGGGATGTTCTGATGGACCCGAGTATCCTGCGTCAGCCTTTGGCCGAGACCCTGTCGCAGAGCTTCGAGGGCGTCGACAGCGGGTTGGGCCCGGTCGTGTTCGAACCTCTCCGCGACCTGGTGGAACACGGCTCCGTTCTGACGCTAAAGGATATCAGCCCCGGCAACACCTGGTCGCGGCGCCGCTGGCTGCATCATCTGCGCGGCCGGGCCCGGGCCTTCTGGCTCCCCACCTGGGGCCGCGAGCTTGTCCTGCAGCAGGAGGCCCTTGTCGGCGACGATGTCCTGATCGTAGCGCCGCGCCTTGAGCCATCCGATTGGATCGGCCGGCATGTGCTCCTGGACCTGCCGGGACAGCCGGTCTTCCGCGTCATCACCAGCGCAAGCCTCGATCCCCTCGGCCTGCGTCTCGGGATCGACCCGCTCGACCGGGATCTGCCAATCGCCACGCCGGGGCATCTCGTGGACCTCGTGCGGCTCGATACTGACCGGATCGAGATGGAGCATCGGCCTGTCGGCACCGAAGTCAGCTTCCCCTTCCTGGAAACTCCGGATCCGGTCTGAGCCCATGACCCATGATGATCTCGAGATCTCGACCGCAGAAGGTCGACCGCTCTTTCTCTATCGCTTCGCAGAAGGCCCGCAGACTTGGCACTTTGCCAGCCGGTCATCGGATTGGGTCGTGCCCGGCAGCACGCTTGCCGATGAGCCGGGCGACACCACATGGACCGCCTCCGCGCTCGCCCATGGCAACGTGGTCCAGAGCGGCGATCCGCGCCGGGTCGATCTGAGTCTCACCTTTCCGCTCTCCGATCCCTTCGCCCGCCGCTGGCTCGGGCCGCGGGGATCGTCGGTCACCACGCTCACCATCTTCCGCGGCCATGAGCAGGTGCCGGGGGAGCTGGTCGCGCATTGGAAGGGCCGCATCGTCTCGGCCCGGGTGGAAGGGGTGCGGATCGTTCTCAGGGCAGAGTCGCTCTTCACCGCCATGCGCCGCCAGGGCGTGCGCGCCCGCTATCAGCGGCTCTGTCGTCATGTTCTCTATGCCGGTGGCTGCCGGCTCGATATCGAGAGCTTCCTGGTCCCGGCGACAGCGACGGCCCGCTCCGGGCAACAGATCACCGTGCCCGAGGCGGCCGCGCAACCCGACGGCTGGTATCGCGGCGGCGTGTTACGCCACGCAGGCCTTCCGGGCTTCATCACCGGGCACACCGGTGTCACCCTGACGCTCTCAGGCCGCATGCCTGCACTCGAGGCGGAAATCGACGATCCCGGCCTCACCGCCAGCATCCAGATCGCCCCCGGCTGCGATCTGCGCCGCGACACCTGCGCGAACCGCTTCGGCAACCTGCTGAACTTCGGCGGGTTCCCGGACATTCCGGGCAGGAACCCGTTCGGGGGGACGAGTATTATCTAGTTTCACGAGGATATCAGGCCGCCTGGTTCCATTGAGCGGAAACGGTTTGATATCTGAAGGATACTCGAGCAATGGCAAGTGGTCTCAGATCGACCTTCCATGTAAGTTTCAGATTTTGTCAGTATCAAATGGTCGAGGTGCATTCGAGCGAGAAGCAAACGCATCTGCTTCGAAGTTCGTGCGACTAGGCGCGATCGAGGCAGGCCCGCAGATATTTCGTCACTCCGGAAGTCCCGCATCGGCCAGCCGCGCAATCAACTCGTCCTGAACCCTGCTGTCCTGGAACACCTCTCTTTTGCGCATATAGGATTGGGTAAGGTCGGGCGTCATTCCCGTGGCGATTTGAACAATCTCTCGTGCCGTTTCGGTATCTCCCAAAGCGACATGGCATGCGGCGCGGTACATCCTACAGTCGCGGGTCTGGTAGGGCAGACCTTTAATAAGAGCGATCGCATCGGCGTAGCGGCCCAGCAGGTAGTACGCTGCGGCCCGCTGTTCCGTCAGCCAAACCGGGACGAACGGGTCGAGGGCTTCCGCCTTGTCCAGAAGCTCCAGGGCCTTCTCGATTTCTCCGACGCAGAGGTAGTATCCTGCAGATTTGCCCAGGATGTAGGCGTCGTTCGGCGCGTTGCGCATCGCTCTTTCGTGAAATGCGCGCGACTCGTCGAACCGACGCTCCCAAATCAGGATCGAACCCAACACGCGGTTCGCTTCCGGGTCATCGGGGTCAATTTCCAATGCCGATCGTAAGCGCTTGCGGCCGTCGTCCCAGTCATAGTCGTCGAGCCACGAGGCCGAGCACACCCACATAGCGCGAGCGCGCGCAAAGTTGGGATCGGCTTCGACTGCCTTGTCGAACCATTCCATCGACTCGCGGATGTTGTCGTCGGTCACACCACCGCGGCGATATGAATCCAGGCCGCGCAGGTAATACTCATATGCCGTCAGCGACCCAGTCGGTTTGCGGCGCGCGACCTCCGTGTCGGCGACCAGCATCCGCCCCGTCACCGTGGCGCTCACCTGAGCGGTGATCTCGTCCATTAGATCGAGAAACTCATCAAATGGACGCTGGACGCGATCGGACCATACGACCTGACCAGCATCGGTTTCCGTCAGAGAAAGGTTGAGGCGAATTCGGTCGCCCAGCAAGCGCATCGAACCGCTTAGGACATAGCGAACGCCAAGCCTGTCTCCGATTGCCTTGGGCTCCATCCCGGCAACGGCGGCACTGGCGCTCGAGGAGACGACAAAGAGACGTGAGACCCGGCTCAACTCGAGAATCAGGTCGTCGGTCATTCCTCCGGCCAGTGCCTTCTGGGTTTCGTCCGCGGACCCGGCGGCGGCCAAAGGGGCAACGGCGATCGAGTGCGGACGCTTGTCGGGTGTCTTCGCAGTGCTTTCCCTGCCTGGTTGCCATCGCTGGCTGGCAAATTCGTCGCGTACGCGAAAGATCTGGATTGGTTCGCTGATCCCCTTGAAGGTTCTTTCGCCCAGATCATCGAAAATACAAGGCGAGTTGCGACGAACCTGATCAACCAGCAATCTGCTGGTATCGATTGCGCCCGGTTCCGCCTCAGACTGTATGCGGGCCGCGATGTTTACGCCGTCTCCCCGCAAGTCACCTTCGACGTCCATTACATCGGCAATGTGAAGGCCGAACCGCATGTCTTTCGGCGAACTGGCGTCGACCCTCGCCAGAGCTCCGCGGGCCTCCATTGCCGCCCGAAGCGCATTCACAGGACTGGAAAACTCGGCGAGCACTGCGTCTCCCGCGCGGCTGAAGACGCGTCCATCATGCTCGTTCACGGTTTGCGCCACTGCTCCCAGACAATTTTGAAACCGACGCACCGAACCTTCTTCGTCGCGCTCCATTTGCAAGGTTGAGCCAACAATGTCGCCCACCAATATGGTGGCAAGTTTTCGATGCATGTGTCGGACATCCTCTCCCTGAAGAGACGCACTCGACGTCAAGTCTGAAAACAGGATAACTGCGTATCCGTAAGATTATTTTGCATTAAAACCCTGCAAAACGCGAGCCCATTCCAAGTGCAGCTTTGTCGGGTAGTCTGTGAGATCCGACTTCCACGCCTCCGTCGGCTCCTCCATGATAAGTTAGCTTTGCCCGAAAACCAATCTGTCGCGCCACGCCAACACACCGCCCTCGTTGCATCCGCGAAACTGTGAAAGCCTCCCCCTCATGGTCTGGAACTTTGTCGTCCAGATTGTCGCCAGCCTTGTGCTGACGGCGATCTCCTATGTGCTGGCGCCGCGTCCGAAGACGGCGCCGCCGAAGGCCGCGGGGCTCGATGCGTTCGACCTGCCCACGGCGGAGGAAGGCCGACCCATTCCGGTGGTGTTCGGCACGGTGCTGCTGCGCGGGCCCAACGTGGTCTGGGCGGGGGATCTGAAGGTCGACCCGATCCGCAAGTCCGGAGGCAAGAAGTGACACGGGTGATTGTCCGGGATCTGCGCGCCGCCCGGCTGTGTTTGCAGGGCGCGCGCGGCTGGTTTGCCCGCCACGGGCTCGACTGGCAGGTCTTCCTGCGCGAGGGCTGTCCGGCCGAGGTGCTGGCCGCCACCGGCGACGCGCTTGCGATGCGGGCGATCGCCGAGGCGGAGCGGCGCCTCAGTTCGGAGCAGGAGCAGAGCCATGGGTAGTTCCGTCATCGTCGGCTATCGCTATGCGCTGGGGGCGCACCTGGCGCTCTGCCATGGGCCGGTGGACGTGATCCGCGAGATCCGTGTCGATGACCGCACCGCCTGGTCGCTCGCCGATGGCACGGTTTCCGGAAGCGGCGATGGGGTCGGCGCGGTGACCACGCTTCTCACCAATGCCACTGCCGCGGCCTTTCCGGCCGGCGAGCAAGGCAGTACCGCCGCGCTCAACATCTACGGCGCGAACGGCATTCCCGGCCTCTCCCTCGGACAGGCGCTCGATCTCACGCTGCCGGGCAGTGGCACCACCTACCGGATCGTCCTGCGCGGCATCGCCTTTGACGAGCGCGAACACCTGACCTGGATGCAGGTCGAACCAAAGACGCTCTCCTTTGCCTTCCAACCCGTGAGCCTCAGCACCGTGCCCGGCAGCGGATCGTCTGGGGACGAGGGAGACATTCCCGCGCCGGGCACCCGCATCCGCATCGACAAGCCCGAGCTCTTCGGCGGCGAGAGCCGTGAAGGCGGCATCGTCGGCGATATCGACATCCTGATGGGGGCACCCGACCAGGGGCCCAACAGCTACCTCGCTGCCCGGGCCGGAACAGAGGTGCCCGGGTTCCGTGGACTCTGCAGCCTCGTGCTGCGCCAGGTCTACATGGGGCTCAACCCCTATCTGAAGCCCTGGGCCGTCCGGGTCACCCGAATCCTCACCGCCGAGGACGGTGCGGCGCAATGGTACCCGGAGACGGCCGAGATCGCTGCGGTGGATCCAGAGAGCGATCCGACGTCCGATCCGGGCCCGGACATGAACCCGGCCCATATCATCCGCGAATGCCTCACCAACCGGACCTGGGGGCTTGGATACGGGGCGGCGGATATCGGCCCCAGCTTTGCGGCTGCCGCAGACCAGCTCCTTGCCGAGGGCCTTGGCCTCTCCCTCCTCTGGCAGAGCGATGCCAGTCTCGAGGAGTTCCTCGGAGACATCCTGCATCACATCGACGCCCAGCTCTATGTCGACCGCCGCACCGGCCGCTGGGAGCTGAAGCTCATCCGTGACGATTACAACCCCGAGACCGTGCCGGTCTTCGATGCCACCAACGTGGTGGACTGGGGCGAGCTGGGCCGGCGCGAAGCGGTCGATCTCGTCAACAGTCTCACCGTCACCTTCTCCGACCTGCGCACCGATCAGCCCGGTTCCGTCAGTGTCACCGACACCGCCCGGGTGCAGCTGATGGGACAGGTGATCTCCACCACGGTGGACTATCCCGGCGTCCGGCGCGAGGACCTCGCCGTGCGCCTGGCCGAACGTGACCTGCGGGCCCTTTCGGCGCCGCTCCTCTCCGGCGAGATCACCGTGAACCGGCAGGGCGCCGATCTCGATCCCGGTGATGTCATCCGGCTCGTCAATCCCCGCCGGGGTCTCGAAGGCGCGCTGATGCGCGTGGTCGAGATCGATCACGGCGACGGGCGCGACAACCGGGTCCGGCTCCGGCTCGTGGAAGATGCCTTTGCCCTGGGCGCGACCGCGCTTGTTGGCGGAGAAGTTGCGAGCCCGCCCACATCCTTACTGTCTGCCCCAAAACCGCTGTCGCGCCGGCTGGTAAGGGAATCCCCGTATTGGCTTCTGGTGCA
>NZ_JAKOEM010000003.1:0-234938 GCF_022321465.1 Ruegeria alba
GAGGCGGACGTGGCGATTGCGGACATTCGCTTCTATGCCGCGTCTGACGCCCCAGGCGGCTGAGCGGTCGAGATTTCATCGAAGCTGCGCCCATCCGCGTCGAGGACGGCCTGTTTCCCTGTGAACTTCTGCCAGCGCTGGACAGCCACATCAACATAGGCCGGGTTCAACTCGATGCCGAGGCAGACGCGGCCCGTGGTCTCGGCCGCGATCAGCGTCGTGCCCGATCCCATGAAGGGCTCGTAGATCGCCTGACCCGGGCTTGAATTGTTGAGGATCGGCCGACGCATGCATTCCACGGGCTTCTGCGTCCCGTGGACGGTCTTCTCGTCCTGATCCTTGCCAGAGATGTGCCAGAGCGTTGTCTGCTTCCGGTCGCCTGCCCAATGGCCCTTGCCGGATTTGCGCACGGCGTACCACGCCGGTTCATGCTGCCAGTGATAATCACCCCGGCTCAAAACCAGCCGATCCTTGGCCCAGATGATCTGCGACCGGATCGTGAAACCGGCAACCTCAAGGCTTTCCGCCACCGTCGCTGCGTGCAACGCGCCATGCCAGACATAGGCGACATCGCCGGGGAACAGCGCCCAGGCCTCGCGCCAGTCGGCACGGTCATCGTTCAGCACCTTGCCGATGCGCCTGGTCTTGGCCGCTCCCGCCTGGTTGCGCCAGGAGGGGTCATATTCCACACCGTAGGGTGGATCTGTGCACATCAGGAGCGGCGAAACGCCGTTCAGCACCCGTTCGACATCCGTGGCGACCGTGCTGTCACCGCAAAGAAGCCGATGGTTGCCGAGGACCCAGAGATCCCCGGGCCGGCTGATCGGGTCCTCGGGGGCTTCCGGAATGTCATCTTCACCGTCCTGCGGGCCAGTGCCTTCCTCGAGGCTCGACATCAGGCCATTCAACTCGTCCTCGGTGAAGCCCGTCAGCCCGAGATCAAAGTCGGCCTCCAACAGGTCCGCCAGTTCGAGGTTCAAGAGGTCCTTGTCCCACTCGGCATTCTCGCTCGAGCGGTTGTCCATGATCCGGAACGCCCGGGCCTGGGCCTCGGTCAGACCCTTGGCGACATGCACCGGGGCGGTCTTGAAGCCGAGCTTGCGCGCGGCCTCCAGCCGGGTGTGCCCGGCCAGCACGACCATCGCCTCGTCCACCACGATAGGCTGGCGCCAGCCAAACTCCTGGATCGAGGCCGCGACCGTGGCGATGGCCTGCTCATTGCGCCGCGGGTTGCGCGCATAGGGAATGATCTGCTCGAGCGGCAGGTCGACGACGTCCATGCTGATATCCTTGGAGATGCTTGATGCGCGGAACGGGTCTGGTCCGCGAAACGAAATGGGGTCCACACCCCGTTTCGGTTCAAGCGGGGGTTCTCAGGCCTTCAGGCCCTTGTTTTATTGGCTTTGAGCGCAATGCGAAACGAAACGGGTGTTTTTCAGGGTGTCACTGGGAAAGCCTCGCGCCAAGCCCCCCCGAATACAATTTCCGGCAGGAAGGACCCGTTCATTTTCAATGGCTTAGATGTCTCATCATTTTGAGCGGAGACAGTTTTTTCGGAAAACCGGTCACCGTTTGCACAGCTTCGAACCACCCAAATCCGGAACGAAAACGGGGAGAGACGTCTCCGCGACGCACTCTCCCCATCATATGCCTCGTTTAGCATGATTTTGTTGCAGCTGTCGAAAACAAAAGTGTTGCAACACTTCATGCAGCTGCAGCATTGAGCCGGCTCGCGATCTTGGTGAGCGCGAGCTTGTGCTGTCGCCAGGCGGTGCTGCGATCGACACCCAGTTCGTAGGTGATCTCCTTCCAGGGCCGCCGGGCCGCCCGCCACCAGATCAGGCGGCGTTCGTCTTCGCCGAGCCACAGCACCCAGTCGAAGGTCTGCTCGAGCCGGGTGATCGCGGCGGCCGAGGGCCAGACCCGCATGGGCTCGGGCTCCATCGCGAGGATCTCCTTTTCCGACCGCACGATCTGAGGCCAAGCGTTGAAGTAGCCCTGCACCCTCACGGGCGGCAGCTTGCGCAGGGTGCGGAACGCCTCCTCGAAGTGATCGGCGACATCCTCAGCGGTCCAGATGTGGTCAACCATGACGCACCTCCCCACCTGCAGCGCGTTTGCCGTAAAGCTTCTCGCCAAGCTGTCGAACCAGTTCGCGTTCGGGCCAGGTGAGACGGTCGTCATCCGCCGAGACCGCGAGAACGCCCTGTTCGCGCCACCCATCGCGCTTGACCTGTTCGGGATCGCGGCGCTGGCCGCCATAGCCCTTGGGGTACAGCCTCATGCGGCACCTCCCCGGGTCTCGAGCGCCCAGTGCAGGATAGCAATGGCATCTGCCTCGTTGTCATCGGCCGGGCTGGAGCCGCGCGCGCGGGCAGCCGCGATCATGGCCTCCTTGGACGCATTACCGTGGCCAGTGGCGTGACGTTTGATGGTACCCACCGGCACGCCTTGGTAAGGCACGCCGCGCAATTCACCCCACGATGTCAGCGAGGCCATCAGCCCGCCATAAACGTGGCTCGCATCCACGCCTTTGTGATTTCTGACTTCTTCGAACCAGATCGCCGCGATCGGGCCGGACAACCGGTCCAGTTCTGTCAGCCAGTTGGTGAAGCGCAGATAGCGCATGCCGCCACCGTCATAGCGGCCGGGTTTGAAGCTGGCCGTGCCGGTGGTGATCAGACCGTCATAGCCGCGCAGCGCCCAGCCGGTGGTGGTGCCGAGATCGAGCGCCAGGATACAGCGCAGTTGTTCGTTGGGTTGGGTCATGCAGACCTCCTCTTCGCTTTGGCGAGCGTGGCGAGAGGGCTGGCCGGTGAAGGCTGCGGTCTCGCCAGGCCCCGAAGGGTGGTCTGGTCATGTCAGGCGCGGGGCGAACGGGTCGCCCGGCTGATTTTTCTGGAACTTCAACAAGCTCGCATGAAGCATTCTCCATGCTAACCCATTGGCCTCCCTACATAATATATATAATTCATATTATTATATAGTTATAGAGGGTAGTCATTCTTTAATTATACCGCGCGCGCGTACACGCGTAGGGGAATAGGTGTCCTCTTGAAAGATTGAAGGACGTGATGGATCTTACTTTTTCCATTATTTCCATAATCTTATACATGATCAAGCTTCCTTCTGCGTGATTTTGCGCCCTGAAGCATCCCGCCAGGGACCACCCCAGTGGGCCATTCGATAGACCATCGCCTGCCTGGTCGACGAGCCCCGCATGCCGGTGGTGATATCTCCGCTCTCGATCAGGGTGAGCAGGATCTCGTCCCGGTCACGGGATTTCAGCCATTGGGAAGCGCGCGTTACCTCGGATTTCGTGATCCCCTTGGCCCCGGCTGCTCGGATGATCTCCTTCAGCCGCTTGAGATGAGCCTCGGTTTCGGTGTCTGCCACATGTCGTTCCACCGCTTCCATCGTCCGCTGTGCATAGTGCCGCACGAAGGTAATGGCCCAGTCCGCCGCCGTGATCTCGATCTCGGGACGGGACGGATCACGCCCGACCGCCACGATGAGCGCGAGCTTCAGGGCGTTTTCGCCGATGCGGGCGAGAATGGCAGTGAAGGCCGTACCAGCAGCCGCGCGCAATTCCTCGGTCAGCTCGATGCTGAGCTGGCGGAACCGGGCGCGGGCGTCCTCGGTCATCGGCACGATCATCGGGTTCACGACAGTGTTCTGGTCGGCCGTCTTGCCGGCCAGGTTGCCCTTCTTGCCGCCGCCACCCGCCGCAATCAGCTGCAGCCCCTGGATCAGCGCCGGCGGGGCCTGCCGGATGCCGACAGCGATGTTTTCATCAGGATAGTCCTCGTCGCTGGGCAGGATCAGGAAACGCGCGAGCGAGCCGTCAACGACGTTCGCCCCTTGGAGCGCCCCCCAGAAGTGCAAGGGCGTCGTGGTGCCATAGACGCAAAGGCAGGGCTGGTTGATGTCGCGCCGCTCATTGGTGCCGTCCCGGTTCGCATATTCCGCCCCGAGGAAAATCCCGCCGGCCGAGGTATAGAGCTCGGTCATGTTGTCGAGGATCTCGGTGATGTGGCGCGGGCTGCGCTTGCGGTCTGCGGCGGCCGACAGGAACATGCCGAACTCGTCGATCTGGAACAGGATCGCGGGCTGACGGTGCAACGCAGTCAGCAGCCCCGCGCCGGAGGCGATCTTGTTGCCGCCGAGGTGGTGGGCGAGCCCCGCCTCGAAGAAGGTCTCGTTGATGATTTCCCGGGCGTGGTTCTTGCCCGATCCACTGTCCGCAATGCCCACGACATAGAGGTTCGAGCGCAGGTTGCTCTCGGTCCGGTAATTGCGCCCCATCAGCGCCCCGATGGCGCAGAGGCTCGCCCCCAAGGACAAGAGAGGCTGCGGGCGCCGGGCCGTGGTCAGCATGAAATCTGTCAGGTCGCCCACCAGACCATCGGGGATGGCGAGCGAGAACGGTGGCGCGCCCGGGGGCGAAGATGGCGCGGCTGCTGTGACACCGAGGCGAGACAACAACCCCGCCGCCGGATGGTCTTCGCCCTCGGCCACGCTGCCGTCGAGGCGCAAGGTAGCGTCGGGCTGCCAGCCGCGCTCCATGGCAAGATGATAGATCGTGCCCGCCCCGATCCGGTCCGGCTTGAAGCTGGCCCAGGCTTTCATGGTGGTCGCCGGCACATCCTTTGCCGCCTGCGCGGACCAGTTGGCAAAGAGATCGGCCCCGGCCTCTCCGATTGCACCTTTCAGCGCCATGCCCACGCGCATCCAGCTGTCATAGTCCAGTTCCGCATTGGGCAACCATTCGAGCGCCGCCTCTATTGCCGGCAGGGTCCCGACCTGACTGTGGCTGCGTGAGACTTCCGCCGATGGCGAAAGGGCGGCCAGCCCGCGCTGTCGCAGGGCTTCTGGCAAAAGCGCGTAGGCCTCATCCAGAAACGCCGCAGCCGCTTCGGCCGTGATTTCCGGCAGATCGCCGATGTCGATATCCGCGAGCCCTTCCTCGGGCCAGGCATAGGGTGCGCCCGTGTCCGGGTGGTTGGCATAGGCGACGAACTGCTGCCCGAGGCAGAGCACCTCCAGCGGATGGCGCTTGAGGCCCCGGAACGGCACGGCCGTGCGGTAGACCAGCATACGTTTTGGCGCCCTGCCGATGCGCAGCGCGGGCGTGTCGCCGAGGCGTTCGCGCGCCAGCCGCTCGATCTGCAGCGCCAAGTCCGCATCCTCGGTAATGTCGATATCAACTGCGGCCACGGCGCCGCCCACGATCCCGACGCCGCACTCCGGCCAGCTGGCCCATGTCGCCACCTCGACCTCGGTGGTGCCGCGCTCGGCATGGCGGTTCCATTCCGGGTAGTCCGCCCATGCCCCCCGCTGGAAGCGGCCTGGCTTCTTCGTACCCGGGCCGATCGGCAGGATGGCATAGCCATTGGTGACGAGCCGCGCGCCGAAGCGCGCCATGAAGGATGTGTTGGTCATCAGAAGGGCACCTCGGGGGTCATGGCGACGAGGCGTGTTCGGTCCTGGCCCGCCAGCTCGCGCAAGTGGTCGCAATATCCGGTGATGACCGCGTCGATGAAGCGGTCCCACTCGGTCTCCGTGAGGGTGGCGAGATCGGACTTGCCGATGCTTTCGAGATACTCGCCGCCCGTCTGGCCGCCGACGGTCATCGCCTGCATCTCGTTCGGGGTAGGATCGATCATGCCCTTCCTCCCGTGGCAGATGTCCTGGCAGGCACGGCTGCAGAGGTGCTTGCGGCTGGCATCGCGGCGCGGGTCCGAGACGGAGAAATTCCGGTCGAACCAGCCAAACCCGCGAGGTTGCCGGTGGCAGACGGCGCAGAGGCCGGGGTGGGATTGAGACATGGATCAAACCTGTAGCCGGAAACTTCGACAAAGCGGCCCGCGGGACGGACCGAGATAGCACTGGGGCGCATGAGCTCTTTGGCCTGCAGGATGGCCTCGGCCACGCTCAGCGGCACGGGGCAGCCGGGCGCGCGCTTGCGCCACCACTCGGCGGCCTTCTGGCGCGCATAGCCCGGATGCTCGAGGCAGATCCATTCGCTGTAGGTGGCAAGGCCGCAGCTATAGGTCACCTTCAGCGACGGACGCCCGCCCAGCTTGTCGTGACGACTGTAGGAAACCCCCGTGACCAGAAGCCATTGTTGCTTCGGCGAAAGCACCGGCAGCGTGGCGGCGGTGGGGGCGATCTTCACCTCGCGGGCCGGGAATTCGTAGCCGCAATCCGGGCATTCGATTGACGAGAGCGCAATGATGCTCTCACACATCGGGCAGAGCTTGGTCGGGGCTTCACCACCACCGCCTTCGCCCGGACGCTTCGGGCGCACAAGGTCGATCGGCCCGTGGCGGCGGACATTGCCGGCGAAGTCGAGAACGAGGCAGTTTTCTTTACCCGGCGCGAGGCGTGTGCCGCGCCCGACCATCTGCACATAGAGCCCGGCAGACTTGGTAGGGCGCAAGAGCGCGATCAGGTCGACGCCCGGCGCGTTGAAGCCGGTGGTCAGCACGCCCATCGAGGCGAGCGCGCGAATCTCGCCGCGCTTGAAGGCGGCAAGGATCGCATCGCGCTCGTCCTTCGGCGTGTCGCCGAAGATCGTGCGGCAGCTGATACCCTGGCGGCCGAATTCCTCGGCCACATGGCGCGCATGCTCGACACCCGAGCAAAAGGCCAGCCAGGACTTCCGGTCACGGCCATGTGCGATGATCTCGGTGACGGCCGCGCGGGTGATCGCCTCCTGGTCGACTGCCGCCGCCAGATCGCGCGCAATGAAATCGCCCGCGCGGGTGCCCACCTTCGAGACGTCGAGCCGGGTTACAGGCTGCTTCGAGACCAGAGGGCTCAGGTAGCCTGCGTCGATCAGTTCGCGGACCGGGGCCTCATAGGCGATGTCGGTGAAGAGTGCGTTTTGCCCCTCGTGCAGCATCCCGCTATCGAGTCGGAACGGCGTGGCGGTCAGCCCGATCACCTTGAGCGCCGGGTTGATCCCCTTCAGCGCGTCGAGGAAGCGCCGATACATCGTGCTCGATTTGCCGGGGATCAGATGCGCCTCGTCGATCAGCACCAGATCGGTATGGCCGATCTCACCCGCACGGCGGTGGATCGACTGGATGCCCGCGAAGAGGATCCGCGCCTGCGCCTCGCGCTTGCCGAGGCCCGCCGAATAGATGCCCGAGGGCGCATCGGGCCAGAGGCCGATCATCTCGGCATGGTTCTGCGCGATCAGCTCGCGGACATGGGTCACGATCAGGATCCGCTGATCGGGCCAGGCCTTCAGCACGCCCTCGATGAAGGAGGCCATGACGAGCGACTTGCCGCCCGCAGTCGGAATGACCACCAGCGGATTGCCGGTGTGGGTCTGGAAATAGCCGTAGATCGCGGTGATCGCGGCCTGTTGATAGGGGCGCAGGGTCAGCATGGCGCGGCCTCCGGGGAACGGGCGTCGTTGGTCCAGGTCGAGCCATCGGCCATGCGGTAGGTGACGAGATCGTCGCCCGCATCGATGACCTCGCCCGGGATGAGATCGGGGATGAAGAGATGGCGGCCGCAGGCCGCGCGTTGCTCGGCAGGCGCCAGCATCCGGTCGTGCCGGGCGCAGTGCCAACCGCCCTCAATTGGGGTTGAATGCAAACAGGACCGACAAGTCACCGCAGCGCCACCACCCTCATGACAGGCCCCATGGTGATCGCAGAACCGGCATTCGAACCAGGCCGGGTCCTCGCTGATCCGCGCGGGCGGATGCTGAGCGAAGATGATGCGCCCGGCCTTGTCCAGAAGACGCTCGGCCATGGCGCGATCCACCTCGATACGCTCGACATGCAGCGCGTCGGTATCCTTGCAGACCGCCACGTAAAGCGCGCGCGTGATGCCGGTCAGGTGCATGTAGATCTGCATCTGCGCGGCGTGCTGGGGCTTGGCCAGAACGACGCCCTTGGCGACCAGCTCGTTGAAGCTCTTGAACGAGTGGGTCTTGAATTCCAGCACATGCCAGGTCTTGGGCGCCTCCAAGAGCCCGATGGCCACACCGTCGAGCGAGCCGCCGAAATGGCCGCCATGGGCCTCGACCCGGAACTGGCGGCCGGTCTCGGGATCGACCTCGAGCACGGTCGCCCCGGTGGCACGCAGGTTGCGCACCAGCCGGTCCTCTTCCAGTTGACCCGTCTCGAAGAGGCGCAGAAGGCGGCCGGAATGGCGCGCGGGCGTGATCCAGCGGAAATCATACCAGAGCGCCCGGGCGCAGGATTTGCCGATGATCGAGGCCCCGAGGTGATCGCGGAAACCATCGCCCTGGCGGGCCTCGTAATCGGCATAGATCGCCGACAGCGTCGGCGTGGGGGCTTCGGGAAGCTCGGCCATCACAGGCCCTCCCGTTCGGCTCTCGCCTGGGCCTCGGCCAGGATGCCGGTCCAAGTCTCGGGGTCATGGCGCTCGCGCAGGATGCCGATCAGGGCGTCCTTGAGCTTTTCCCTGCGGCGACGACCGGTGCCTTGGGCGAGCAGTTCCGCGCGTTCACGGCACAGGTGACGGAGCGCCGTGCGCGCCCGGTGGAACCAGTCCGGATCGATCGGCCTCGTCCCCCGCTGGCGGGCCAGATCGGCCGTGGCGATCTGGGTGCGGATCTTGGCAATGGCATCGTCGAGCTCGATCAACCGGCGCTGGTCTTCAGGCAAGCCGGGGCTGGTCGCGGCCACAGGGGCCGCGTTGGTCATGTCAGTCATGGGAGTATCCTCAGATGGGGTTGCGCGCTGCCCCGTCAGTCAGGGCGCAGGACAGCGCGGGGGCTCAGCCCTTCTTGTTCCAAGGCGCGGAGACCATTTTCGGCGGCGCCGAAGAACTGGCCGGATCGGGCGCGGGCCTCAATGGACGGGCGGCCGGGGCTGCGCCCTTCTCGGGCGGCAGATAGGCAATCGCATTGCTCTCGCCGTAGCCATTCTTCGGCGGCTTGATCTTCACCTGGATCGTCATCGGTATGAGGTGCAGCTCCTCGCTGTCGCTGACATGCATCCGGCCCGTGGCGTGGCAGATCGCCGAGAGCGTGCGCTGCGCGATCTCCACTGTCGTCGGGTTCGGGTTCACCAGGTTCAGCTGGTCGAAGATCTTCCGCCCCTTGTGCTCGCCCTCGAGGATGTCGAGCATCAGCCAGAGGAACTGGCCCATGCCGTTCTTGGTGACGCGCATCTCGCTCTCGACGATCTGGGCGCGGTATTTGCCTGCAGGCAGCAGCTCGTAGGCGGTGGTGGGCTCGACGCTGGTGGCGTCGAAGGACGTGTCGAAACGTGCCATGGTCTTGTCCTTGTTCAGTTCATTGGGATTGGGGCATGGCCGCGAGGAACTCCGACCACTCGAGTGGCAGGGTGTCCGGCAGGCCGTAACGGTTCTTGGCGAGGAAGGCCGGGCGCTCTTCGGTGTGCATGACGCGCGCACCGGACCCGAGCGCCCGGGTGACCTTCTTGTTGAAGCCGACATCGGATTTTGCGACCGAGATCTGATAGTTGGCGAAGAGCACCACGTCCGAATGCTCCTGCAGCAGCGCCGAGGCGCGGGTCTGCAGCTTGATCACATAGCGGTCGTAGGGCTCGTGCTCGGGGCTGTCGAAACGCTTGATGTCGGTATGGGCGATCTGGATGACCACCATGCCCTTGCGGTCGCGCAGCGCGTTGAGCCGGTCGAGATATTCGCGCCAGATGGTCAGCGCTTCCGCATAGCCTTTCCCAAACCCCGGCGCCTCGATCGAGGCCCAGCCGTTGCGCTTGCAAGCCTCGGCCCAGATCAGCGGCTCCAGCCAGTCGACGCTGTCAACGACGACCGTGCCGAAATCGTGGTCCTCGTTCAGCAGCGCATCAAGCGCCTCGGCCACCTCCGCATAACTGGTCGCGAGCGGGAAATGCGGGACCTGCAGCTTGCCCAAACCGTCCTCGGTCATGAGGAAGACGGGCCGGTCGGCATCGGCCGCGAAGGTGGATTTGCCCACCCCGGCCACGCCGTGGATCAGGATGCGCGGCGGGGTCAGCACGGAGGTGGTCCGCAGGGAAGCGAGCGAAATGGCCATCAGCGAACCTCCTCGTTCAGCACGAGGCGGAACTTCGGCTTGCCGGTGCGGACCGTGCGCGCGGGCTCGAAGCCCTTGCGCCAGCTTTCCGGCAAAGCGCCGTATTTGCGCTCGGAGACCGAGAGCTTGGTGTCGATGAATTCCGCCGGGTCTTCGCCCGCCGAAGCGATGTTCTCGGCGATCTGCGCGAGCTTGGCCTGGTCCCAGTCGATGCGCTTGGGCAGTTCGGCGATCACGGTGACGCCGTCATCCTCGAACCGGATCGTGCCGGTGTCTTTGCCTGCCTCCTGGCGAGATGTCTGGGCGCGGTCCGCGTATTTGAGGGAGATGGCGCCGTCGAGCCAGTCGGCGACCGACTTCGCCTGCGTCAGCTGCTCGTCCGCCGCGCCTTTCAGCAGCGCAAGCTGATCGGCGGGCAGCGCAGCAATCTCTCCCACCGGCATGCGGTGGATATCGGCCAGGGTGATGTGGTTGGAGATCGTCATGGCCCGCCCCCTCAAGCCAGTTTCACGGCAGGCTTGCTGGCCGTGCTCGAGCAGTGGCGGTTGGTCTCGTAGGCCTCGATATCCTCGAGCCTGTAAACGACCCGCCCACCGATCTTGATGAAGGCAGGGCCCTCACCGCTCCAACGCCAGCGCTCCAGCGTGCGCGGGCTGATCTTCCAGCGAGCCGCCAGCTCGACCTGGTTGAGATGTGTGACTGACATTGTCGTCTCCTTCGCGTTTGACCTTGTGTCTGCGAAGGAATGTGCAAAATGCCGCCGTGGGATGTCGTCGGGATTGGAGTGGGATGTGGCAGTGGATCGGAAGGACCTTCCAATCAAGGTGGAAGTGTAACGGCGTGGGATCATCATCCCCTACACATCCCACAGCGCATCCCCCGATGAGGTCAAAGGGGGTCGAAGCGGGGGAGGTTTCGGAGAATCAGAGCCCCAGCAGGCGATAAGCGCCTTGACGATCCGATTCGATCAAAAGGGACCAGTTCTTCTTCGACTTGAATACGTCATGCATCTTCGTACTGCGCGAGCCTGCAGCGGCGAGCACCGCCTTGCCGCTCTGCCAAGGTTCGCCCTGTTGCGCGGCCGCGTGAAGGGCCCGCACAACATTCGCCTGGATTTGGCCCAACCGAAAGCGATGCCCGTTGCAATGGACGTCCCGATAATCGGCAGAGGCGAAAAACACACCCGGCTGCGGCCCGACAGAAGCGCCGCAAAAATTGGTCTCTGCATCGAAACGGTCGCGTTCCTCGCGCTTTAGCAGAAGGTCACTTTTGCGCACAGAGATGAACTCGTGCCGGCCGCAGAGGCAGGCATAGTCCGCCCGCGCGGTTCGAAATTGCGAGACCCTTACCTCACCGTGACGGAACAACTGGAAGACATCCTGGACATGCAGGTCAAGGAGCCCATTGAAGCAAGTTCTCTCCCAGGGAATTGAGTGACAGTGCCCGTCATCAGTAACTTCCAGGTCCCCGAATTCGATGTCCAGATAGAGGATCCGAACCGAAAGGCGCAGTTGGTCGTTCTCGGCAAGGTAGGCGAGATCCGTCTCGGACATTGACCAGCGCCTGAGGACTTCCGGCAGAGTGAAATACGCCTTCTCGATCTCCATCTGGGGCCCCCGATTCCGATGCAATATGTTTGCCTTTTGTTCTATCTTCTTGACGATCCCAATTCAATCCTGTCATATCCAATCATATCCACAGCCCCATGGGGAAAAGATGACCGAACATCACACCCTGGCTGACCGTCTGCGCGCTCGCTCCGATCAGCTTGGCCTGGCACCGGCCCATGTTGCGGAGATGGCCGGTGTCAATCGCTCCTTCGTCTACGATATTCTGCGTGGACGATCCTCGCGCCCCAGCATTGATCGACTTGCCGATGTCGCGCGAGTGCTGAAGGTCGATCGCGAGTGGCTTATCCATGGCATCGGTGAGGTCGAGGGCCCCTCCCCCTTCGCCGAAAACCCCGAAGACACTTTCATTGCGATCGCTCATGCCACTCCACGCCCGACGATGGGCGGCGGAGCGGTGGTGACCGAGGACGGAGATACGCCTGGTCGCACTTACCATTTCCGGCAGTCGTGGATCCGGCACAAATTGAAGGCCAGGCCCTCGCAGCTCAGGATCATGCATGTGGAAGGCGACAGCATGGTCCCCACCCTTCAGGACGGCGACGCGGTTCTTGTAGACATGGCACGCCAACTGCCAATCCCACCCGGTATCTTTGTCCTGGACGACGGGATGGGACTTGTGGCCAAGCGCCTGGAGCATATCCCCAACAGCGAGCCGCCAACTGTTCGCGTGATTTCGGACAACCCACTCTATCCGAGCTACGACCGTGCTGCTGACGAGATCCGCATCATAGGCCGCATACGGTGGTTTGCTCGCGAAGTGTAGGGTACCTTAGGTCCGCCCTCAAAGTCAGTGTCGCAAGTCATCCTGCCCGTCGGCTCTGTGCTGCGCCGCCGGAATTTCCAAGGTCGCTTCTGTCTAGCTAAAAACCCAGTGCCGTAAGGATCCTACATACCGCTTACGCCACTCGGTCAAGGGCCAAGTTTTGTCAAAAGTCCGGCGCCTATTGAAACCGCCATTGGGGCCAGAAACCGCAGAACGATTGGCACCAATGGCAGCTTAATACCGGCAGGCTTTTCAACCGACCAACTAAGTTAGATCCCCCCCGACATATCCGGCTCGCAACACCGATTGTTCCGATCCTACCTTGGCCCGTCGATGTCATCAGGGGTTACAACATCAAAGCCTGCTGGCCCGCTCGAGCGTTACGACTCGATCTTGGGGCCAGCCGGGTCGAAGCCTTCCATTTCTACACGCGCAAGGTGATCTAGTTCAGCCGGCGTCATACGTACCCAATGGATTGCACTGACTATGCCCCAACCACCTTTCCCGCGTCCGGGCCTACGCCACGACGGGTGGCGCATTTCCTGCAGTTTGCTCAGAGCCTCTTCGAAATTGTCAACCTGCCTTTCATTCCCCTTCTCGCCAACGGTGTAGGCACCGCCACGCTTGAGCCCGGGGTGGAAGACTGACCCATCGCGCGATTGCGGTACGAACACCGGTTGCGCATAATCAAGATCATGCACCTCGCCATCCCATTCTCGCCGTGCGCTTTCCCAGATCGAAGGAAAGAAGGATCGCTTGTCCGCGAGCCAATTCAGCGCTTCATTGGCTGCAATCTTGCCTTCGATCTTGGTAAAAATCTGAGTCTTGCCCGATAGCAGGTTGCGCATTGAACCCATTGTGACACCACCAAAAATTGCCAAGGCCTCAGGCTCGACCGGTAAGCCATGATCCAGCGCCCATCGGTTTTTCGCCAGCAGCAGAGTTTCTTCAAGTTGGCGCGGTCTGTCTTCGCCAAGCCACTGTTCGAGCGGGCATAGGTCGACCAAGACTTCAACAGCTTCGATCACCGCACGCAATCGGTTGGTGATTTCTGCTGCGCTCTCGTGCTCTCGGGCTGTGAGGTCAATTCCATAGCGCGCATAGGCCGAAAGGAAGTGAAGCTGTTCACCAATAGCCCATTCGCTGTAGGCGCTAGTCTCGCCATTCTCCAGGTCGTCACGCCATGCTGAGGGACCGTTGGCCGACAATGAACCGATGATCCGGGCCATGCCTTCATTTGCGGCTTTTGGACCCACAATTTTTTCGAGAAAATCCCCGGCCCGGCGCACAAGGGCAACCAGGGTCACGCTAGGATCGTTTCCGTAGTCAAAAAGCTCGGTGAACTCTCTAACGCGTTCATAGTAGTCCATTTCGGAAGGATGCTTACCGTCCATGTTACGCCTCCATATTGCGGATCTTGCGAGTAATCGATGCGCGGGCTGCATCGATCTTGTCAGGGTTCGTCTTGCTGGACAGCTTCGCGCGCGGCTTGCGTCCCAGAAGATAGGCAATGCGTTCTGCATTGGCGCCGCTGGGATGCGGCAGGCCTGACAGTATGCGTGTACGGTCAATTCCGGCGCGGTCGGCCGCCATTTCAAGAGCGGCGCTGACCTTCGGTCCAAGGGGAACAAAAATGGCCTTGGGCAGAGCGCGGAGTTCATCTGCGAGAAAAGTGTCAAGCTGTTCGCGCATGACCGGAACCCGGGTCATGTCAGGGGCGCCCGAGTAGTTTTTGCCATCGACAAAGACCGGGTATCGAAGGGCCGATGTGAAGTGCGCAAGATCAGACCGATCCGTCCAGAGACTGGCTGTACTTTCGACTCCGATCAGGCGATGCACACCGATTTCATCTAGCATGGCGACCAGATTGGCACGCATCGGCCCAGAGAAGCTGGCGAAAACCTTTGCCGCAGCCAATGCGGTAATACCATCGACGCCAGCACGCAGGTGTTTGTGACATTCCCGCAGAGCGTTACCCATCTGCTGGCGGCCGGGAGTAATTCCGACGATGGCGAGCAGGGCACCCGAATTGACGTGATCGAAAGGCGCGTAGGCAATGTCGATACGCGAACGACCGTGCTGTACCTGCTGCATCTGCAACTTTGAAGGTCGCTCGATCTCATGCTCCAGTTCCGCCGGCGACATAGCGGCGATGAGGGGAAGGAAGTGGTTAGCTGGTTTCTGGTCCATGGAATCCTCAGTGAAAAATAGGTTTGGATGCGAAAGCGGCGGTGATGATCTTTTCGTCGCTGGCGATGACATAGGCGCGACGAAAGTGATCGAGTTTGGAGGGGGACTTAGTTGCTCGATCCTTTCTGACTTCGCGCAGCCCTCGGCGGGATAAAGCATATTTTCGCGCCCCATCGCCTGCATCACGGCTGTCACCGTAGGCTAGGATGAGATCAATCACGTCGATCGGGATGGAGCGCTGCGCTGCACGATTCGCGGCGTGGCGGGTGAGTTTGTAAGATAGCTGAGTCATGATGCGTCCTACATGATTTCACGATATCATGTTATCATGTTTAGCGCTCGATCTCGATCGCGTCAAGCATGATATCATACATTCATTATCATCGAGCGCCCTTAGACACCGTTGATCTATCCCAATGAAGAAATGAGGCGAACTGCCTTCCTGCCCAAACGCAGCTATCCCGAACAGCGACCCGCCGGCTGTTGGAGTGACCTCGGACTACCCACTCTACCCGGCCTAAGACCGTATTACTGGCGAGACCCGTATCATCGGCTGCGTCCGATGGTTGGCTCGAGAAGAGTAGGTTGGCTGCGCCTTCGGCTGCCGTGGGTGACTAAGGCGTCTCTTGCAGACCAAAAATTTTCACTATGCGAATGATCGTCACGATTTAGGAGCGTCCCGGAGTTCGCGAGGGCGTCGGCCACCTTGTCCGGGTCGAATACATTGGACCGTACGCCATCGAATAGCCAACCCACGAGTGCAAAAAGGTAATCCTTCAATATCTTTAGGCCCCCGGAGAATTGGCGCATCAGATTTCCCGAGCTAAGGATTCTTTAATCTAGCTCAGTGCTCTTAAATTACTGCGGAAATATTGAACCGCCGACCTCTTCCTTCATCACGCGAACTGTCAGCTCCTTCTGGCTGAGATTGACTGCGTTTCGGGCCTTCGCAATCGCCTGCGCCGTCGGCGGACGTGGCCGGTTCATCGCTTGCTCTTCCTGTCAATCCGCTTGTTCGCCGATTTACGAACGGTTACCCATTATCCCTAGATAAATTGACGACGAGGCGCGCTGCAGGCCTGAGCGAGCTGCAACATGTTACGAATACAAGGTAATCGTGTGACGGATCAAGTTTCTGCCCTCGAGCTCCTCAGACTCGCAGTTGGCGACGCAACTGCCGAGTTCCGCGATGGGCAATGGGAGGCCATTAATGCGCTCGTAAACCGTCGAGAACGCCTGCTCGTTGTACAGCGGACTGGATGGGGCAAGAGTTCTGTCTACTTTATCTCGACACACATCCTTCGCGAACGCGGACGTGGCCCAACCCTAATTGTGTCGCCGCTTCTCGCATTAATGCGAAACCAGATCGAAGCCGCAGAACGGCTCGGGGTCCGTGCGGTGACGGTCAACTCCACTAACCGAGACGATTGGCCCAACATTGAACGCGCCGTCGGCAGGAACGAAGTGGATGCGCTCCTGGTTTCCCCTGAGCGACTTTCCAACGAAGAGTTCGTCGAGAAGGTCCTGCTACCTATTGCAGGAAGGATCGGCCTGCTTGTGGTGGACGAGGCACATTGCATTTCCGACTGGGGGCACGACTTCCGCCCGGACTATCGGCGCCTGGTAAACATCCTGCAACGCATGCCGGCGAACGTCCCGATCATCGGCACCACAGCAACCGCCAACAATCGCGTGGTCGAGGACGTTCAGAACCAGCTTGGTGACATCGGCATCCAGCGTGGAAGCTTGATGCGCAGCACTCTGGCCCTGCAAACCGTTCAACTACCAACCCAAGCCGCACGTTTGGCGTGGCTTGCAGAGCATATAGGAGCATTGCCTGGAACCGGGATCGTCTACACGCTTACAAAGCGAGACGCGAAGCAGGTAGCCGATTGGCTGCGGTCGCATGGAATCGATGCGCGTGCGTACTTCAGCGGCGTTGTTAGTTGCGGCTTCGAGGACTCGGATGCGTATCGGCAGCATCTCGAACGCAAACTGCTCGACAACGACATAAAGGCTCTGGTTGCAACCACGGCGCTCGGAATGGGCTACGATAAACCTGATCTCGGGTTCGTCCTACACTACCAAGCGCCCGGCTCCATTGTCGCATACTACCAGCAGGTCGGTCGTGCGGGTCGTGCCATAGACCATGCTGTCGGTGTGCTGTTGTCGGGCGAGGAAGACTCGCACATCCATGATTACTTCAGGAAAAGTGCATTCCCCAAGGAGAAGTGGGTCCTCGCAATTCTGGAGGCGCTTGAGGAAAGTGATGGATTGAGCGTTCTGCAACTTGAACGGGCCGTGAACCTTAGGCGCGGCCAAATTGAGCAGGTGCTAAAGTTCCTTTCAGTAGAGAATCCGGCGCCGGTCCTCAAGTCAGGCCCAACATGGCAGCGCACACCTGTCCCCTATCAAATGGATCACGAAAAGATTGCGCGCTTGACAGGACAACGCGAGACCGAATGGGAAGAAGTACAGCGCTACGTTGAAGCAGAGGGCTGCTTGATGGAGTTCCTAGCTGAAGCGCTGGATGACGCAGATCCTCAACCATGCGGAAAATGCGACAGATGCCTGGGGCGACCGATTGTAGACCCCCACTTCACCCGTGAGATGGCGATCTCAGCTGCGCGATACCTACGTCACGCGGAACTAGAACTGGAATGCAATAAGCAGGTAGCCAAGGATGCGCTGCCAGAGTACGGCCTTAGCGGGAACATCCCGGTAAAATTACGCGCCGAAACAGGTCGTATTCTGTCGCGATGGGGCGATGGCGGCTGGGGACAGTTGGTCGCCGACAACAAGCGCGCTGGCCACTTTCGCGACGAGCTAGTGCACGCAGTCGTAGAAATGCTGAACGATCGCTGGCAGCCCAGTCCAAGGCCGGAATGGGTGACCTGCGTGCCCTCGCTGAATAATCCCACTCTCGTTCCCGACTTCGCCCGCCGCCTTGCTGACACACTTGGACTGCCGTTTAAATCGGTGGTAAAGAAGGTGAAGGGAAACGAGCCACAGAAAGTGCAGCAAAACAGATTTCATCAGTGCAGGAACCTGGACGGTGTCTTCGGGATCGATGGGCCGGTGCCTACGGGACCCGTATTGTTGGTGGATGACGTCGTCGACTCTGCGTGGACGCTAACGATTGCCGCCGCCCTTCTTCGAAACGCTGGCAGCGGCCCCGTTTGGCCTTGCGCTCTCACAACCTCAAGCATTGGGGCCTAGAATGAACGTGAGCGCCCAAGCACAGGCGGTGATCCTCCTTACAGTCCCCTTTGGCAAAACAGACGCCAAGCCACTTTCAGTCAAAGAATGGGGACGGTTCGCCCTCTGGCTGAAAGACCATGAGATGGAGCCATCGCGACTTCTCAAGGGAGATCCGAAATCTCTTCTTTCCAGCTGGATGGACCGTACGGTCACTCTGCAACGGATTGAAGGCCTGCTGGATCGTGGCGGAGCACTAGGTCTTGCCTTGGAAAAATGGCAACGGGCTGGGCTATGGATAATTACCCGATCCGAACCCGACTATCCGGAGAGACTGAAGCGCAGGTTGCGCCTGGACTCTCCGCCGGTCCTCTTTGGCTGCGGGAACAAAACGCTTCTCAACAAAGGTGGCATTGCAGTTGTAGGATCCCGTGATGCCGACGAAGACGACCTAAATTTCTCGATCAGCCTCGCCCGATCCGCCGCCCACCAAGGTTTCTCAGTGGTCTCTGGTGGTGCTCGTGGCGTAGACGAAAGTGCGATGCTGGGTGCCCTCGATAGCGAGGGAACAGCAGTCGGCGTATTGGCCGATAGCCTTCTGCGGGCGGCCACATCTGCCAAGTATCGCAAGCACTTGCTCTCTGGTGATTTGGTTTTGGTTTCGCCGTTCAACCCGGAGGCGGGTTTCAACGTCGGCAACGCGATGGCGCGAAACAAGTATATCTACTGTCTTTCTGATGCGGCCGCGGTCGTGAACAGCACGCCCGAAAAGGGAGGCACATGGAACGGAGCTATCGAAGACCTGAAAAGCGATTGGGTGCCACTTTGGGTGAAGCCAAAGGATAGCCCTCGATCGGGCAATGCAGCACTCGTCCAGAAAGGTGCGCGCTGGTTCCCGAAAGAATTACCCGCACTTTCAAGCCTGTGGGAGATGGTTTCAGGCGGCGATGTCGCAACACAAGAGGCCGCGGGATTGCCACTACTTCAATCCGAAGCGCGGATCACGCCTGCTGAAACGGCGGCTACGGCCACTGATGCAGAGAGTGAAGGCGGGGCTGCCGAAGCACCAACCGAAAGCGAGACCATAAAAAACTCTGACCCGGAGATCACGTCTTCGGAAACTGCAATCGACTTCTACGCCCTATTTCTTCGGCGTCTCCTGGATTTGACAGGTGACGACGCGTTGAAAGCCGAGGACATCGCTGTGCGTCTAGAGTTGGAGAAGGTGCAAGTTAACGCATGGCTGAAACGCGGCGCTGCGGATGGTCAGATCAAGAAGCTAAGCAAACCTGTTCGCTATCAGTCCTCATCTGCGGAGCAACGACAAGCATCCTTCTTTGGGAATGAGAGCTGAGCGACCGGGGTCGAGATCGCAAAATCAGGAAAGACGGCAATTGTCTCGATTTAATCCAAATCACTACGTCGCGCCAATCTACGACGCCGCTGCGACATGGAAAGACAGGTGCTTTCTTTTAGACGGATCGGCGTTGTCGGACGGCGCAAACCTTTGGACGAACGAATTGCTCGGCGAGCTCGATCAGCGCTTCGTGAAAAACCTCGACGCCGGTGACGGCGATTTCCGCTCGAAATTGAAGGTGCAGCTCTCTGAAGGCTCTCCTGATTGCCGCCAGCTGATGGCTGAAAGCCTATGGCTTACCCTGCTTTTCCCGTCAAACGTCGGCGCGGCCAAGAAACGTGAGAACGTGTGCGAGATATGGTCTTGGTCGGCGGATGATCTAAGTTCGACCCACCCCCTTCTGGACGATTCCGTCCTGGAAGGCATTGGCTCCGCCGGCACCGCATACAATACGCACCGTTGGCGCGAGCTGGTCTTCTTCATTGGTGCCTTGCGAGATTTCAAGTCACGCGATCCCTCCGAGCGCGAGCAGATCGCTTCGGATCCATGGGCGTTCTCTGGCTGGCTAAGTGGGCTTCCTGAGGCGCGGCACAGACAGCTGATCCATATTCTTCCGCACCTGCTGTTCCCCGATACCTTTGAGCGGATCAGTTCTGAGGGCGATAAGCGCCTGATCCTTGCCGGCTTCGGAGACACGCCGGAGAAGGAGATCAAGAAATGGAGCACTGTCGAGATCGACCGCGCTCTGCTTGAGCTGCGCCGCCGACTTGAAGAAGAACATGGTGCGGACATCGATTTCTACCAGGAGGAGTTCGAGGCCCAGTGGAAGAACCAGACCAAGAACTGGCTCCTCAGCTGGAACCCCTCCAAATGGAACTGGGATACGCTTGCGAGGGACCGCGCCACGACCATCAACGGGGAGAAAGCTGACAACCGTTGGCGCTGCAGCTCGAGCAAGCCGCGCGAAGGCGACCGAGTCTTCCTTGTCCGCACCGGAAATCCTCCGAAAGGCGTCGTGGCAGTCGGAAAGGTCACGCGCTCGCCATACGAAGCGGAGCACTGGGAGCAGTCTCGCGCCGACGCCGACGAGACAACGCGGTTCGTTGACGTCGCATTCGACTCCGTCCGCGATGCAACGACGGACGAAATCGTCCCTCTTGAGGAGCTGCAAAGCCGCGAACCCGGCCAGGAATGGAACCCGCAGTCTTCCGGGATCGAGATTAAGGCAAAGGCGGCGCGGAGCCTGGAGCGCCTATGGAAAGCGCTGCCACCTATCGTATCGGGCGCTACTACGCGGGGGGACGACGCCGGGTCTGGGGATGCATCTCCAAAGAAACTCGCGCCGCCCCTGAACCTAATTCTCTACGGCCCTCCGGGTACCGGCAAAACCTACCGCCTGAAGAACGACTATCTGCCGCGATACCAGAACGAGGCTACAGATCGCTTCGAGTTCGTGACGTTCCATCAGAGCTACGCTTACGAGGACTTCGTTGAAGGAATTCGACCCGTTACGGAGAACGGCGCTGTCACCTACGAGGTGCGGCCGGGGGTGTTGAAGCGGCTTTGCGATCGGGCCCGGCGCTCGCCCGACAAGCGGTTCGCTCTCTTCATCGACGAGATCAATCGCGGGAACGTCGCCAAGGTCTTCGGCGAGCTGATCACCCTAGTCGAAGTGGACAAGCGTATCCGCATCGATGCGTCGGGAAACCGCTCGGCGAGCTGCAAAGGTCTGGAAGTGACGCTACCTTACTCCGGTGAGCGTTTTGGGGTGCCCGCGAACGTCGATGTGATCGGCACCATGAACACCGCGGACCGCTCGATCGCCCTGCTCGACAGCGCATTACGACGCCGGTTCCGGTTCGAGGAACTCACGCCGAAGCCAGAATTGCTTGAATCGATCGACGACGGTGAGGGTAACGTGATCGACTTGCGTCAGCTCCTGCAGGCCATGAATGCCCGCCTGTCCCGCCTGCTGCATCGCGACCAGACCCTTGGCCACAGCTACTTCTACCACGTGAAGTCCTTCGACGAGCTGCGCCGTGTATTTGCGCGGGAGATACTGCCGTTCCTGCAAGAGGCGTTCTACGACGACTGGCGTCAGATCCGTTACGTCCTCGCCGACCAGGCCGTGGAGGAAGAGCTGCAATTGGTCCGGGCGCGCACGCAGAGTGCTGCCGTGCTCTTTCCTAAGGCGGACCCGAGCGAAATTGGGGACGGTGAGGCGTTCGAGATCATTCGGGAAGACGACATCACCCCGGACGCAATCCGGAAGATCTACGAGCCACCGGAATGAGGTGCCTGACCTTCCGAGAGAGGGAGGGCGTCAGCATCGGCCCGGCCAGCGAGATCAGCGAGCTCGAGGCAGAAGGGATCGCGAAACTCGCCGGACGTCTGCCACCCGGGGCCCTCACGTGGGGCCATCGGTCATTGAAGTTCGGGCCGTTCTGCGGAGTCCTGCAAACCGAGCAGCTGGCGATCGAGATACTTCCAAAGATCGACCATGGCAGCGATAGCAGCGAAGAAATGCGGGGCCTTCTAGTTGCCATGCTTGCTCGTGCTGGAGAGCTCGGATCGAAGCGCGTAGGCGAGGCGGGCCTCGGGCAACAGCACAGCCACCTCCTGGACGTCTTCATCGAGGATTTCTGCAGCCAGGTGAAATCCGCGCTCCGAGGCGGGGCCATTGCCCGGTACTCGGAGAGGACGGAGAATCTCAATGCCATCCGCGGACGGCTCGAGCTGACCGAGCACCTGCGCGCGAACGCCTTCGACCGTTCTCATCTGCTCTGCCGCTTCGACGAGCGAAGCATCGACAACCCATACAATCAATCGCTGAAGGGCGTCCTGCGAATCCTCCTCGGGTTCGCGCTAAGCCCAAGGACCCGGGCGATGGTCGCGGCGTTTCTCCATCGCTTCGACGAGGTGAGCGATCGTCGGGTTACGGTTCGCGGCGTCGGCGCACTGCGGTTTGATCGGACCATCCGGAACTGGGAGCCGGTGTTTGCGCGGGCCCACTGGCTGTTGTCAGGCATGTACCCGGATGTTCGCATCGGCGACGCAGTTGGTTCAGCGCTGCTGTTCAACATGGAGAAGCTCTTCGAGACGGTACTCGGACTGCGTATCCGGCACGCCTGTCAGGCGCACCATGGTGGTCGCCTTTCCGTCGGGCTCCAGAGCCCTGTGAAGAACCTCGCGACGGCGGGCTTCCAGCTGCGCCCCGACATCGCCATTCAGAGCGGAGATGAGACGGTCGCCATCCTCGATGCAAAGTGGAAACGCCTAGATCTCGGCGAAGCGAACTCCGGCGTCTCGAGCGGCGATGCGTATCAGATGAACGCCTACGCCAGTCGCTACCGCTGCAAGCGACTCGCGCTCGTTTACCCTGCCTCCAGGGACTGCCCGCCAGGAAGGATCACCGAGTTCGTGCTCATGACCGAAGAGCGGCCGGTACTGGATGTCGTCGCGGTCGATGTTCGAGAGCTCGCCTTTGGCAGCGGGATCCCGGCCGGAATCGATGCGATGATCCCTATCGAGCGCAACTGGAAGCAAAGGACATCGACGACACTGATTTACGAAGCGATATGAAGGACTTCGGCCCTTTTTGCTTCCACAGTGCTTCCACGGGGGTTGCAAACGCAAACGCCGCCCCGGAAGGCGGCGTGTAAGCGTTTGGAAACGTGCATGTATTTGGTTGCGGGAGTAGGATTTGAACCTACGACCTTCAGGTTATGAGCCCAAAGGCAAACAATTCAAATATCTTAATAAAAACAACCACTTAAGAGGCAATTCTTTGTTTTGGCGTGACTTTCGCCCTCGCATACGACAGCAACCGTACGGATTCACATGCAAACTCAGCACGAAGCCCGCAGTCGCAGGTTGACGTGGCGTTGATGTAAATAGATCCCTCTGCCTGGTCTATGATCACCTCCTTGTGAGAATGAATGGAGCAGGTTTCGAAGCAACGGCCCTTTCCTGACTTTCATCACAGGCCGCGACGCCGCGATGCAGCTCTCGCATTCCGGCCGTTCGTGCATCTTGCGGCATTTTTTCGACGGCAATGACCGGGTCGCGGACGGAGCCGACTGTTGCGGATGCGGCGAAACTGAAACACCCGATGAGGCACGATCTAAGGAGTCCTCGCCGCACTGCAGCTGCTATTCCCAAGAGCGGTCATTCAGAGCGCATCAGTGATTACGTTGGTCGCTGCATTCGAACTTAGCTCAAAATCCCGCAATCCGTTCAATCACCCAAAAGGCGGCGAGACTACCAATGCCGTAACCTGTCACGCGTTCAAACTGAACCGCGCGCTCTTTTACTGCCGGATAGAGAAGCCGGGCCGCGAATCCGATGGCCAGTACCACAACGACAAACAGGATCTGACCAAGCTCCACCCCGACGTTGAATGCAAACAGAGCCAGTGGAATGTCTCCTTCGGGCAAGCCGATCTCTCTCAGTGCCCCGGCGAAGCCCAGGCCATGTATCAAGCCGAAAGCGAAAGCGACGATCCAGGGGAAACGCTCGGCCAAGGGGTCACGGTTCTCCGGCGAAAGCGATAGCTCATAGGCAAGGAACACGATTGAGAGCGCAATCACGGCCTCGACGGGCGGAGGAGGAATGTTCAGCCAGCCGAGAGTGGCCGAAGCCAACGTGATGCTGTGCGCCAACGTGAACGCCGTGATCGCCCAGAACAACCGACTGTGATCGCGTACCAGCAGCACAAGCGCGAAGACGAAAAGCAGGTGATCGAGTCCTTCGAGGATGTGCGTCACTCCGAGCGCGACGTAACTCGAAAAGATGTCGAGAACACCCGGGTCCTCAGGTACGATGAATGCAGTTTCGGTCGACGTAAGGCGATGCACCTGCGTTTGTCCCGGCTCCAATTCGTACCGCACCAGGGTTTCTGTCCTGGTCTGCTCGAGCCCGGCGATCTCGATCACACCACCCTCAAGGCCTCCTGGACAGGTGGCGACCCATGAGGTTGTCCAGGCACGTCCATCGAAGGAAGGTTTCGGTGACGGCTCTTGTGAACAGTTCTCTGGAAGGCGCGCCTTTATGGGCATTTTTCGACCGTTCACGTCAGGTACACGCCAAGTCACACGCCAGCGCTCCTGCCCCATGGACGAGAGATCGAGATACCCCGGATCAAGAGCGTGGGCCGGCGCGTATCCCGGCAAACAAATGGCGGAAATGACGAGCAGAAGTAACAGCAGCCGTTTCATCTGGTCAACACGTCTTCGGCGTTGGGCAAGATAACGGTGTAGCGATCCAGCAGCGCCTGACCGAAGCTTTCGCGCAACTTCTTTGTCTCAGCCGCGAGCCATTCGACCTTTACCCGGTCGCGGATATCGGACAGCGGTGGCAGCACGGCGTCCATTCTCTGGGTTACCCGAACGAGATGCAGGCCATAGCCGCTCTCGACCGGGCCCTGCCATTGTCCGACCGGCAGGTCCGCCAGTGCCTCGTGGAACCCCTCTCCGAATGTGCGGTCGATCACCGGCGCAGGCGTCATTGGAAAGGATTGTGGCAGTAGGCTGGCGGACCCCAGCGTCGCCGGGTCGTTACCATTCTCCAGCAGCGCCAGAAGCTCGGAGGCATCCCGATCTCTGGGCACAACGATCTGTTCCAGAGCCATTCGAGCGGGTTGAGTGAACCGTTCCGGGTTTTGGTCCAGATACGTCTGAAGCATGGCCTCATCTGGCTCCACCATCGCGGCGCCGGATTCTGCTAGGAACTTCATCTTCTGGTTCAATCGCTGGCGAATGACCACGTCGCCCTGATCAAGTCCGAGGATCAGCGCCTCGCGGACATGGGCCTCTTCCAGCGCCCATGAATGCATCAGGTTCTCCAACTCCCGGATCGTGGGGGGGCGGTTCCAGGTGGCAACGAAGTTTTGCACCAGACGGTTTGCTTCGCCCTCGGTCAAGCTGATCATATCGGGGCTGAGCGCAACTGGCTCATCCTCGATCGCCGCATATGCCGCAAAGATCAGGGCACCAAGCGCGAAGAAATGGACAAGCGGGGAACGGAGAAGCGTGCGCAAGCGTATCATCAGACCTTCGGGTATCAATCATCACGAAGTGGTAGGCTCTACGTTAGGCGATGCGATTGCAAGCTATCACAAAAACCAAATTAATCTTGGCACATATCAAATTGCTGACCTCGCGACACTTAACCCGGATACCATGCATTCTAAGATGCGTAAGGGTATCATGGCACGGAAGCTTTGACACCAAACGGTCTCCCTTAATCAGGCCAGATTGCCCGCGCCAAATCTTCATACCAGGCACGGCGTCCGTTTGATCTCGGTCATGGGTACTGTTCGACCAAACCGCTAAAATGTGGTTTAATGCTGGTA
The DNA here is from genome assembly GCF_022321465.1 of Ruegeria alba. Lineage (NCBI taxonomy): Bacteria > Pseudomonadati > Pseudomonadota > Alphaproteobacteria > Rhodobacterales > Roseobacteraceae > Ruegeria > Ruegeria alba. The sequence goes on from NZ_JAKOEM010000003.1 coordinate 25,522, forward strand.
CATGAGCGTTAGGAGGAGAGGACATGAAACGGCAGAAGCGCGTCGCCGCAAGGCACATCATTACCCTGCTCGCAACGGCTGTCCTTGCTACGGCAATGCCAGCCCATGCGCAGGAATGGACCCCGACTTCGGAACAGCTCGCGAATACCTATCCAGCGCCCGCCTATTCACCATATGCTGGTCGGACCTTCCCAGAACGGCCGCTGTGGGGAGAGACGCATCTTCATACGGGACAATCCATGGATGCCGGAGGTTTCGGTGCGCGCCTCGACCATGAGGATGCTTATCGTTTTGCGCGCGGGGAAGAGATCATCGCGTCCTCTGGCCAGCCTGTTCGTCTGTCTCGCCCGTTAGACTGGCTGGTTATCGCGGACCACTCGGACGGCATGGGCATGATCTTCGACGCTCTTGCAGGCAATCCTGCGGTTACGCGCTATGAACAGGGCAAGCGTTGGTCCGATGGGTTCCGCGCGGGCGGACAGACAGCAGTGGATACCGCACTTGACCTGATCGGAAGCGTTTCTCAAGGCGCCATCGACGAAGCGCTTTTCAACAACTACATGCCCGGGTCGCGCCGGTTCTCCACGCTGTGGTCGGATAACCTCAAGACTGCCGAGCGGTTCTACGAGCCCGGCATTTTTACCCCTATGCTCGGGTTCGAATGGACTTCGCTCGTGGCGGGCAACAACATGCATCGCAACGTGATCTTCCGCGATGGACCGGATCGCGTTGGACAGATCGTGCCGATGGTGATGACACCACCCTGGGGCAGTCCCGATCCGATGGATCTTTATGCCTATCTCGAGGCCTACGAGAAAAAAACCAATGGCGCGGCGCTGGCGCTTGCACATAACGGCAACCTCTCCAACGGGGTAATGTTTCCGATCGACATCCGGTTCGATCGCTCTCCCGTCACGCAGGAATACGTGGAAGCCCGGGCCAAATGGGAACCGCTCTATGAAATTACTCAGATCAAGGGAGACGGCGAGGCACACCCATTTCTGAGCCCGAACGACGAGTTTGCGGACTATTACAACTGGGATGTCGGGAATCTTGACCTGTCCGAAGCCAAGACCGACGACATGCTGGCGCGAGAATATGCCCGCGAAGCGCTGAAAAGCGGGCTCGCTCTGGAAACCGAGTTCGGGACAAATCCGTACAAGTTTGGCTTCAGCGGGGCGACCGACAGTCATACCGGTCTTGTGACCGCCGAAGAAGAGAATTTCTTTGGCAAGCACACCGGCTACGAGCCGTCCGCAGAGCGGTTGCAGCACCCTTTCATGAAGAACGAAAACGGTGAGCTTTTCGCTTGGCAGATGGTCGCAGCCGGTCTCACGGCGGTCTGGGCCGAGGAGAATACCCGCGAAAGCATCTTCGACGCCATGGCGCGCAAGGAAGTCTATGCCACGACCGGCCCTCGAATGTCGGTCCGCTTCTTCGGCGGTTGGAACTTTGACGAGGCCGACCTGGCTTCTCGTATTCCGTCTACTGTCGGGTATTCGAAAGGCGTGCCTATGGGCGCTGACCTGTCGGCCGCGCCCGATGGGGCCGAGGCGCCGACATTCATGGTGGCCGCGCTAAGGGATCCGATTGGCGCGAACCTTGACCGCATCCAGGTCGTGAAGGGCTGGCTCAATGAGGACGGCACGACCAGCGAAGCCGTCTACGACGTCGCATGGTCCGACGGGCGCGTCCCCGGCGCGGATGGCAAGCTGCCTGCAGTAGGCGATACGGTGGATGTGGCGACGGCGAGCTGGGCCAACTCGATCGGTGCATCCGAACTTGCGACCGTCTGGACCGACCCGGACTTCGATCCGGCACGCCCTGCCTTCTACTACGTCCGAGTATTGGAGATCCCCACACCGCCTTGGTACGTCTACGATGCCTATCGCTACGGGATCGAGATTCCTGAAGGCGCACCGACATCACAGCAAGAGCGAGCCTACACATCTCCGATCTGGTACACACCGGCAGGCTGATGGGCAGTGGACTTCGGGATGACAGTAAGCCTCGACCGTCGGTTCAATGGTGCGGTCGAGGAGTTAATTGCCACGATCGCTGTAGAAGGCTTCGGGGTCATTTCGCGCATCGACTTCGACAAGGCTTTTTGTGGAGAAGCTTTGGGAGGTCTTGCACAGCAATTCAATTCTTGGGGCAAGCAACCTGAAACTTGCATTTCGGGCATTGAAAGCCGGGGCCAATGTGGGTTTGCTCTTGCCCTTCAAAGTTACGGTCGAGGAAGTTGAGGCCGGGTCAATCGTCAGAAAAGTGGATGCCGGTCAACTGACGAACGTGGGAGTTCTGGCCAAAACACCGGAAGTATCGGAGTTCGCGACTTATCCCAGTGAAAGCCTGAATGGCGTCGCCCGAAATCCCGTCCTCCCGCGACCCTCCAATGCGTCTCTGCGCGCCATCACACCGCGCAACCGCCCGGATTAGCCGGCAGAAAAGGCATCAGCTTCGTTATAGGGGGAGTACCCGAAGGTGGCTGGCGGGGAGACAGGGATTCGAACCCTGGGATGGCTCTCACCATCAACGGTTTTCAAGACCGCCGCATTCGACCACTCTGCCACCTCCCCGGTCGCATTCCCTCTATGCGTTCGCCCCGGACGAGGCAAGAGGCCAGCCGGGAAAACTTGCCGAAGCCCGTGCAGCAGGCTTTCAAAGGGCGGGTCCGCGCGTTATGATCCGCCCCAAAGCGGGCCTTGGCGCCCACAGCAGCGCAACGACCGGACAACCGGCAGCGGGGCGGCGCGCGCCCCGGATACAGGCAAGGATACAAACGACATGCACCGCAAGAGCCCATTGTCCCGCCCACTGACCCGTTTACCGGCCCTTGGGCTTGGCCTGTTGTTGCTGGCCGGTTGCGAAGAGGGCGCCAACCTGTCCTTTCTTCAGCCAAAGGACAAGGAGGAGGCCGCCAGCAGCGAAACCCGCAGCACCAAACTGGTCGAACGCGATGTCGAAGCGCCCGAGGTGTTCCAGGTGACAGAGGCCGGTCTGTGGGACGGACGCCCCTCGCTGGGTGGTGTCTGGGTGGCGCATCCCGACGTCAAGGAACCCGAGCGGGTCATCATTCGCAACGCCACCAACGACAAGTTCGTGATCGGCGCCCTTTTCCGGCGCGAGCGCGACATTCCCGGCCCTCGCATTCAGGCCTCGTCCGATGCCGCTGCCGCGCTGGGCATGCTGGCCGGTGCGCCGGTGGAACTGAACGTGACCGCGCTGCGCCGCGAAGAGGTTCAGGAGGAGCCGCCGCTCGAAGAGACGCTGGCCGAGGCCGACGCGGTCGAACCGCTGCCCGAGGTGGCTGAAACCACGCTTGATCCGGTTGCCGGTGCCGCCGCAGCGATCGAGGCCGCCGCGCCCAGCCCGGCCCCGGCGGCAGCCCCCGCCCCCGCCGCACCGCCCAAACCGAAACCGCAGACCTCGTCGCTGGACAAGCCCTATATCCAGATCGGCATCTTCAGCGTCGAGGCAAATGCCAAACGCGCCGCCGACCAGATGCGCGCCGCAGGCATGGTGCCGACGATCCGGCAAGAGGCCACCAGCGGCAAGAGTTTCTGGCGGGTCGTGGTCGGCCCGGCGCAGTCGAAATCCGAACGCACCGCGCTGCTGAAACAGGTTCAGGGCACCGGGTTCTCGGACGCCTATGCAGTGAAGAACTAAGACGGGAGGGTATCCCAGTGCCGACTTTCATCCGCTCCGCCCTGCTGGCCCTGGGCCTGGCGCTTGCCGCCCTGCCCGCGCTGGCCTATGACACCTCGGCGCGCGCCGCCTATGTGCTGGATCAGAGCACCGGCACCGTCCTGCTCAACAAGAACGCCGACGAGGCGCTGCCGCCCGCGTCGATGTCGAAGCTGATGACGCTCTATGTCACCTTCGAGGCGCTGCGCGATGGACGGCTGACGCTGGACGAGCGGTTGCCGGTGTCACAGCACGCAATGAGCTATGGCGGCTCGACCATGTTCCTCAACACCACCGACCGGGTGCGGGTCGAGGATCTGCTGCGCGGCATCATCGTACTCAGCGGCAACGACGCCTGCGCGGTGATCGCCGAGGCGCTCAGCCCCGATGGCACCGAGGCCGGGTTTGCCCGCTTCATGACCAAGCGCGCCGAGCAACTGGGCATGACCCGCTCGACATTCGCCAATTCCAACGGCTGGCCGGCTGCGGGACATCTGATGTCGGTGCATGATCTGGCGGTGCTGGCCAATCGGTTAATCACCGATTTCCCCGAATATTATCCGCTGTTTGCCGAGACGGAATTCGCCTTTGACGGCCGCGCGCCATCGAATGTCCGCAACCGCAACCCGCTGCTCAGGCTCGACATCGGCGCCGACGGGCTCAAGACCGGGCACACCGCCGAGGCGGGCTATGGTCTTGTCGGCTCGGCCCGGCAGGGCGACCGCCGGGTGATCTTTGTCCTGACCGGCCTCGAGAGCGAAGCCCGCCGCGCAGAGGAGGCCGAAGCGATCGTGAACTGGTCCTTTCGCCACTTTGCCACCAAAACCGTTGCCCGCGCCGACGACCCGGTCGCCCGCGCCGAAGTCTGGATGGGAGCAAAACAATCGGTAGGACTGGTTCCGGCCGAGGATCTGAACCTGCTGCTACCAGTTCTGTCCGACACCAAGGTCGCAGCCGAAGTGGTCTATGACGGTCCGATCAACGCGCCCATTGCCAAAGGCCAGCAACTGGCCGAGCTGGTGATCAAGCCCGACGACCTGCCCGAAATCCGCCGCCCTCTGGTTGCGGCCGAAGCGGTGCCGGCGGGTGGCTTTGTGGTGCGGATCAAGACCGCCGCCAACCTGCTGCTGCGCCAGCTCAACGCCGGACCGGCGGAGGCGATGTGAGCGGCACGGGGCTGTTTCTGACCTTCGAAGGCATCGACGGATCGGGCAAATCCACCCAGGCGCGGCGGCTGGCCGAAACCTTGCGCGCGGCGGGTCATGACGTCGTTCTGACGCGCGAGCCGGGCGGCTCGCCCGGTGCCGAGGAAATCCGCCGTCTGGTGCTTGAAGGCGACCCCGACCGCTGGTCGGCGGAAACCGAGATCCTGCTCTTTACCGCCGCCCGCCGCGATCATCTGGAACGCACCATCGAACCGGCGCTGGCCGCGGGCCGCGTGGTGATCTGCGACCGTTTCGCCGACAGCACCCGCATGTATCAGGGCCTGTCGCGCGGCGATCTGCGGCAGCTGGTCGACCAGTTGCATGCGCTGATGATCGGACGCGAGCCGGACCTGACCCTGCTGATCGACATGGACCCCGAAACCGGCCTGAGCCGCGCCAAGGGCCGGCAGGGCAGCGAGGAACGGTTCGAGGATTTCGGCCCCGAGCTGCAACAGCGCATGCGCGCCGGGTTTCTCGACCTGGCGCGGGAATATGCCCATCGGTTCCGCATCGTCGACGGCAATCGCGACATGGACAGCGTGGCGGCGGATGTGACCGAAATCGCGCTGAGCCACCTGAATCCGCCCCGATGACCGACGACCTCCCCACCCCGGATCAGGCGCCCGGTGCACCGCATCCGCGCGAGACGCCCCGCCTGTTTGGCCAGGACGCCGCGGAACGGGCCTTTCTCTCCGCCTATGGCTCGGACCGGCTGCATCACGGCTGGCTGCTGACCGGGCCCGAGGGGGTGGGCAAGGCTACGCTGGCCTGGCGCATCGCACGCTTTCTGCTGGCCACGCCGCCACAGTCCGACGATGGCCTGTTCGGCGCCGCCCCGCCGCCACAGACGCTTGACATCGACCCCGAACACCCGGTCGCGCGCCGGATGCAGGCCGGGGCCGAACCGGGGCTGGCGGCGATCACCCGCTCGGTCAACGACCAGGGGCGCCTGCGCTCCGAAATCGTGGTCGAGGATATCCGCAAGCTGGGCCGCTTCTTTGGTCTCAGCTCGGCCGATGGCGGGCGGCGCGTGGTGATTGTGGACAGCGCCGACGAGATGAACACCAGCGCCGCCAACGCGCTGTTGAAGATGCTCGAGGAGCCGCCCGCGCGCACCACGCTGCTTTTGGTGTCGCACCAGCCCTCGCGCCTGTTGCCGACCATCCGCTCGCGCTGTCGCACCCTGCGCCTGACACCGCTGTCACCCGCCGACATGCAGGCCGCACTGGAACAGGCGGGCGCCGGGACCGAGGCGATGCCGGAGCATCTGGCCGCGCTCGCCTCGGGCTCGGTCGGGCGGGCGCTGCGGCTCTTGAACCTAGACGGTCTGGCGCTCTATGCCGAGCTGATCGCGCTTCTGGACACGATGCCCCGGCTCGACCGCCCGCGCGCGCTGGCGCTGGCCGAGGCTGCGGCCGGGCGCGGCGCGGCCGAACGGTTCGACCTTCTGCTGGGCCTTGTCGACATCGCCTTGGCCCGACTGGCACGTACCGGCGCCACCGGCACCCCCCCCCAACCCGAGGCCGCGATGGGAGAGGCGCAGGTTCTCTCTCGCCTCGCCCCCGACCCTGACAGCGGTCGCCGCTGGGCCGATATTGCGGCCACCATCTCGGCCCGCGCCCGGCATGGTCAGGCGGTGAACCTTGACCCCGCAGCGCTTGTCCTAGATACGGTGTTCAAGATGCAGGATACCGCCAGCTGGGGCCGATGAGCACGACCGACACCACACCCGAGATCACCGACAGCCATTGCCACCTCGACTTCCCCGATTTCGAGGGGCAGCTGGACGAGATCGTGGCCCGCGCCGCGCGGGCCGGCGTCACCCGGATGGTGACGATCTGCACCCGGCTGAAGAACGAACCCGCCGTGCGCGCCATCGCCGAGGCGCATGCGCCCGTGTTCTATGCCGCTGGCACCCACCCGATGAGCGCCGCCGAGGAACCCATGGCCACGGTCGAGGAACTGGTGGCGCTGGCCCGGCACCCGAAATTCGTCGGCATCGGCGAGACCGGGCTCGACTATCACTACACCGCCGACAGCGCCGAGGTGCAGCAGCGCTCGCTGCGCATTCACATTCGCGCGGCGCAGGAAACCGGCCTGCCGCTGATCATCCACGCCCGCGCCGCCGATGACGACATGGCCCGCATCCTGGCCGAGGAGTACCAGCGCGCGCCCTATTCCTGCGTGATGCACTGTTTCTCCTCCTCGCCCGCGCTGGCGCGGGCCGCCCTTGATCTGGGCTTCTACCTGTCGATGTCGGGCATCGCCGCATTCCCCAAAAGCCAGGAGCTGCGCGATATCTTCGCCGACGCGCCGCTCGACCGTATCCTGGTCGAGACCGACGCCCCCTATCTAGCGCCGCCACCGCATCGGGGCCGGCGCAACGAACCGGCCTATACTGCCCATACCGCACGGGTCGGGGCCGAGCTGTTCGGGCTGGATTACGTCGATTTCGCCGCCCGCACGCAGGCCAATTTCGACCGGCTGTTCACCAAGGCCGCCCGCTTCAAGGCCGCCGCATGAGCGGCGAACTGCGCTTTACCATCCTGGGCTGCGGCTCTTCCGGGGGGGTGCCACGCCTGGGCGGGCATTGGGGCGACTGCGACCCCGAGAACCCGCGCAACACCCGCCGCCGTTGCTCGATGCTGGTCGAGCGTGAAAGCGAAGCAGGTGTGACAACCGTACTGATCGACACCACGCCCGACATGCGCAGCCAACTGCTGGATACCGGCACCGGTCGGCTTGACGCGGTGGTCTATACCCATTCCCATGCCGATCATGTGCACGGGATCGACGATCTGCGCATGATCGTGTTCAACATGCGCGCCCGCATCCCGGTCTGGGCCGATGGCGATACCCAGAACGCGCTGTTGTCGCGCTTCGGCTATGCCTTTGTGCAGCCCGATGGCTCGCCCTATCCGCCCATCCTGAAGATGAAGACGATCTCGGGCCCGTTCGAGATCGACGGCCCCGGTGGACCGATCGCCTTTCGCCCGTTTCGGGTCGGCCATGGTTCGATCGACAGCCTGGGCTTTCGCATCCACGATCTGGCCTATCTGCCGGACGTGGCCGAGATCTATGACGAGGCCTGGGCCGAGTTGCAGGACCTGGATTGCTGGGTGCTGGACGCGCTGCGCCGGACCCCGCACCCGACGCATGCGCATCTGGACAAGTCACTGGACTGGATCGCACGCGCCGCGCCGCGCCGGGCGGTGCTGACCAACATGCATATCGATCTCGACCACGACACCGTGGCGGCCGAAACCCCCGATCACATCACCCCCGCCTATGACGGGATGGTGATCCGCTACGCGCTCTGAGGTCGCTCTGTCTGCGCGTCGCCATATGTTCCCGGCCCCGCAACAGGGGGCCGGCTGAACCATGTTTCAGGCGCTGATAGATGTTGTTCTGCCGGTTTTTCTGGTGATCGGCGCAGGATATGGCACAACGCTGGCGGGCTATTTCAAGCCCGAGCATATCGACGGGGTGATGCGGTTCACCCAGGGCTTCGCCATCCCCTGCCTGCTGTTCCGCGCGATTGCCAATCTGGATCTGAACGCGGGCTTTGACCCGGCCCTGCTGGCCAGTTTCTACATGGCGGCGTTCTTATGTTTCACCGCTGGCCTGCTGGGCGCGCGGTTCCTCTTTAACCGCGATTGGGAGGACAGCGTCGCCATCGGCTTTTGCTGCCTGTTTTCCAACTCGGTCCTGTTGGGCCTGGCCATCACCGAGCGCGCCTATGGCCCCGAAAACCTGGTCGGCAATTATGCCATCATCGCCATCCACTCGCCCTTTTGCTATGCGCTGGGGATCACCACGATGGAGGTGATCCGCAATCGCGGGCGCGGCGGGCGCAAGATGGTGACCTCGGTCCTGAACGCCATGTTCCGCAACGTGCTGATCCTGGGGATCGCACTGGGCTTTGTCGTCAATCTCACCGGAATCTCGCTGCCCCAGATCGCCGATGACGCGCTGTCGCTGATCATCCGCGCGGCGCTGCCGGGGGCATTGTTCGCCCTCGGCGGGGTGCTGGTGCAATACAGACCCGAGGGCGACACCCGCGTGATCGCCTATATCTGCGCCATCTCGCTGCTGCTGCATCCCGGCCTGGTCTGGCTGTTCGGCTCGGCGCTGGCGCTGCCGCAGGACCTGTTTCGCTCAGGCGTGCTGAACGCGGCCATGGCGCCGGGGTTCAACGCCTATATCTTTGCCAATATCTATGGCCGCGCCAAACGGGTCGCCGCCTCGTCGGTGCTGGTGGCAACCGCGGCTTCGATCCTGACAGTGTGGATGTGGTTGATGCTCTTGGGGTGAGTTGGGTTGACTTCGCCGTCCCGCGCCCCACAACTCGGACCATGACAGAGACAACCGCCCTGATCGTCGCCCATGGCCAGCCCTCGGACCCGGACCCGGCCGAGGCCGCGTTGACCCGTTTTGCCGCACGGGTCGCTGCTTCCGCCCCCGGCCTGACCGTGCATTCTGCCACACTGGCCGCTCCGGGCCGACTGGAGGCCGCGCTGGAGAGCCTGCCCGAAACGGTGCCGATCTATCCCCTCTTCATGGCACGGGGCTGGTTCGTTACCTCGGCCCTGCCGCGCCGGTTGGGCCCGCGGGGCAATCCGATCCTCGATCCGCTGGGCATCGATCCCGACCTGCCCGCCCTGATCGCCGCGCATCTGTCAACGGAGCTGGAGCAGCGCGGCTGGCCAGTGGCCGAAAGCGGGCTGGTGTTGGCTGCCCATGGATCGGGGCGCAGCCGCAACCCGAGTGCCGTGGCCCGTGGCTTTGCCGAGAACCTTCGGGCGCATCTGCCCGTGGCGCGCCTGTCCGTGGGGTTTGTCGAAGAGGCGCCCTCGATCACCGAGGCCGCAAGCGGGCATGGCGCGATGTCGCTCTGCCTGCCCTTCTTTGCCTGCGCCGGTGGCCATGCCAACGAGGACGTGCCGCAGGCGCTGGAACAGGCGGGCTATGCCGGGGCGCTGTTGCCGGTTCTGGGTGACCTGCCCCCGGTTCCGGCGCTGATCGCGCGCCGGATTTCCGAGGCGGGCCGCTAGGCTCAGTTGCCGCTGGTCGAGGCCGAGAAGACCGGGATCGCGGGCGCCGCCGCAGCCGAAGTCGAGGCCTCGGTCAGCACGGCGACCCGTTCCGGCGTCTGCCCCAGCACGCCTGACCCGCTCTGCGCCGCGTTCAGTGCAAGCCGCATCCACTCACCGGCGCGTGCCATGCCGACCGGAGCGCCAAAGCCCTGACGCAGCTGGTGGCTCACCACCTCGCCATAGCCAAGCTGACCGGCCGACGCCAACAGCGTCGCCGAAGCCAGCGCCATCTCGGCGTTGTCGGTTCGGTATCCGACACCCAGACAGATCTTGCCGCCCGAAATCAGGCTGGCCATCGGCTGACCCGAGGCCTGCAAGAAGGCCGAAGTGGCGGCGACCACCTCGGACGGGGCCTTGGTGTCGATGTCCACCATCTGCGGCGCCATCGCCTGGGCCAGGCCATCGCATTGCTGCTCGACCTGTACGGCGGTCATGTTGGGAATCGTGACCTCGATCTGGCTTGCCTCGGTCATTGCCTGACTGCGGGCCTGGCAGAACTGTTCGTTCAATGCAAAGACCGGCTCGCGCACCTGGCCCGGACGGCTGGGACCGCCATTCGACGTCGTCAGCAGATTGACCTCGTTGCAATGGGCGTTGATCGAAACAGGTGTGGTCTGGGCGAAGCCGAAATTGGGCAGGGCCGCACCGGTCGCCGCCCGCGCGGTCACCACCTGCGACGTCTGCGGGGCCGTTGCCGCCATATGGGTCTGGGGTTGCACCGGCTGCACGGCCTGCGGGGTCTGGATACCAAGCTGCTCGTTGCGATAGGTGCGCAGAAGCCCGCCCTGCCCCTGGCTGGCCAGAATCTGATTGTACGGCGCAACATGGGCGCTGGCCAACGCGCGCTGATGCGAGGCGAGCAGGAACCCGCGCTCGTGATCGTCCAGATACCCGTCGATCGGATAGCCCATATCGGCCTGGAAATGCGAGATACCTGCCCGGCTGCGGCGGCCCAGAGACCCGTCAACGGTGCCGACATTATAACCGAAATAGTTCAGCGCGGTCTGCACTTCGCGGTTCTGCTGGCGCTGCGCCGAGGAGACACCGCTCGATTGATAGGTCTTGCGCGTGGTCTGCTGGCGCTGGCGCTGCTTGTTCTTGTGAACCTCGTTCACGATCAGGCCACCCAGCAGGGCGCCCCCGATCAGCGCCGCAGCCTCATCGGCTGCAGCCCGCTGGGCCGGTACCACCACCATGCTGGCAGCCACGAAAGATGCACATAGGCGTCGCTTCATCATGTCAATGACCTTTCCCTCTTGCCATTGACCGCGCGTAGACGGGCGCGCAACGGCCCGGTTTCGAAAATGACCTAAACTGGATCAATGCGACCAAACCCGAAGCACAAAGTCAAGGTCGTTGTGCTGCGGCGCACCTCCGCGGGGCATCAACTTGCCAGATTGCGGGCGGCGCCTTGCCCGGCCGCCGCCTCTTCCTGCGGGCTTGGCGTGGCCGCCCGCTCGAGCGGCTCGACCGAGGTTGAGGACTGGCCGGCCTCATAGAAGCGATGCGTCGCACGCCCGGCGCGCTTGGCAGCGTAAAGCGCCAGATCGGCGGCATGCAACAGGGTCGAGGCATCGGGCCGCGCGAATTGGCTGGACAGGACCGTGCCGACACTGGCCGAGATGCGGCACTCCTCACCGTTGAAGGGGATCGGCTCCTCCAGCCGGTCGATCAGTCGCCGGGCGATGCTGTCGAGCCGTTCACGCTCTTGCAGGTGGTTGAATATCAGCACGAATTCATCGCCACCGATCCGCGCCACGGTATCGTCGCCGCGAGTCTCTTCGACCATCACGCGAGCCACATGTTGCAGCACGTGGTCACCAGCGGCATGGCCCAGCGTATCATTGACCGACTTGAAATAGTCGAGATCCAGATGCATGAGCGCAAACGGTGTCGTCCCGGCCAGCAGCCGCGACAGGATATGATCCATCGCGCGGCGGTTCTTGAGCCCGGTGAGCGTATCGGTAAAGGCCTGCTCCTCGGCAGCGATCATCGCACCCTGAAGCCGCAGGTTCAGCTTGCGCGAGGCCTCCATCGCCGCCGATTTCGCCTCGACCAGATAGAGCAGTTCGATCGCCAGATCGGTGCCCGAGAAATCGGCGCTGGTCAGTGCATAGTCACGCACCGCGTCCAGGATCGAGATGCCGAAGGACAGGTTGACGATGGCCCCATGTTCGCCCGGCAGGGGCACGATCAGCCCCTTGAGCGCGGTGCGCGGCTCGTCCCGCAGGCTCAGGTGCAGCTTGGCCCCGGAACTGGCCATCAGCGCTGGTACCGTCGCCACCGACCGGGGACGCAGCAACTCGAAGGTCTCCAGAAACTTCTCGCCCTGCATCGGTTGCTCCGGACGCAGTTTCTGCAAGGTGGGCCCGACGCGGGTCATCCGGCCAGAGCGGTCCAGCAGCACAAACATCGGACAGAGCCGTTCCAACAGAAAGGCAAGGTCTTCCAGGTCAATCATCCCGCGCGCGCCCCCAATTCGAAACTGCGCCCCTCGGCAAAGGCGGTTTCGATCAGCGTGATCTCGATCACCTCGGCCTTGCCACGGGTACCGGAGTGCTCCAGCATCACCAGCGCGCCGTAATCGTCAGCCATGGCGCGCAATACCCCCATCATCACATTGGCATAGCCCGGCAGACCCGTATGGCAGGTCAGGCTGAACCGGCCGCCCGATTCTTCGCGCAACTCCAGCGCAGGCAGATGCAGATCCGAGACCGCCAGCCGCGCCCGGTCGGGCAGATCATCCAGCGAATGCAGGAATTCCAGATATGTCACGCCGCCGAACCGCAACAGACGGCGCAGCGCCTCGGTATTCGGGTTGGACACCAGATAAGTGCCCAGATCCTCGAGCACCTCTCGCTGCGGGCGGCCCAGTTCCAGGCACAGTTCCTGCAAGACCCGCAACGAGGTCTCGTCATCATAGACAAGCATCGCCTCAAACTCGATAAAACCGAGATGTGCCGCCTCCGTGATCCGGATCCAGCGGCTCTGCCCATAGGTGTTGCATACAAAAGATTGTATGGCCCTGTTGATCAGCCCATGCATGGATGGTCCCCTAACGCTTGTCGGCACTGTCGCATCCGAAACATTAACAAAGCGCCAATAGCGCCCGGTCTTTACCTCGAATTGCTCCTATTCTTGGGGTGATATCAGCGAGCCACCGATATCCAGTGCCCGCTGACCGGAGGGTACGATGGAAAAATCGCCGTCCAGCGCCCGCATCAGCAGCGCCTGCTCGGCAGCGAGGTCATCGCCCTTACGCGGGTCACCTGCCGGGCGCAGAAATAGATCGCCCGCGGTATTGCGTCGCAGATGGGTGGCGCGGACCAGTCCCAATTCGTCCAGATAAAGCACGATCGCCTGGTTCTCGGCCGATACGACCGGGCTCAACGCGCCGCGTATCAACACGCAGCCCGCCCGCCCGTCAGGCAGAGGGCGGGCGCAACCGTCACGCCAAATTTGCAGTTGATGCTGGGGAACACCATCCAGGTCTGCCTCGCTCAGCCCTTCCTCCTTTGGACGCACCTGCATCCGCGCCACCAATTCCGGCACAAGATCAGCGTTCAGCGGCAGTTCCGGCGTCTCGAAGAGATAGCGGCTGTCCACCTCGCGGGCGCGGTCCAGTGCGCGGATCAACCCGGCATCCCCCCGCGCAACCGCCAAATCGCGCAACTGCGCTAGCCCGGCCTGCCCGGCATGGCCCCAATCATGGGTCATCTCCCAGATCGGCAATTCAGCGCGCTCGGCGCGTGCGTCGCCATAACGCGCAACCTGGCTTGCCGTCGAAATGCGCAGGCTGTCCAAAAGCGGCGTCAGCCACAGGGCGGCGGACACAAGCACCAGAACGGCCATGGTCACGTTGAAACGGCGCAGGCGCGCGGTCCAGTCGCCACCGCGCAGCGCCAGCAGGCAATAGCCCAGCCCATAGATGGCCATCAAGCCAGCGCTGAGCGCGGCGAACAGGCGCGCGGGCGTCCAGCCGTAACCGACCACCCGAATGCCCAGCGCCCAGATCGCCAGCGCGATCGGCAGCGGCAGCAGGATGGCCAGCACCCGCGTGCTGCTGCGCAGACCAGGCGAGTTGACCGCATGTGCCTCGTCCCGGTCGAGCGCGGTCGAGATCAATGTGATCGCCGCGGCGGCAGTGGCCAGCAGGATCGCGGCCGAGGACAGATCGCCGAACAGCCCGCTCAGCCCCCTCAGCGGCAACGCCGCCAGAAACAGCACCATGACGGTCAGCAACACCGGCAGCAGCAGCCGCAAGAGCCGCAACACCGGATAGGGAGAAACCCTGCTTCGCGCCTCGTGGATCACCGCCAGGGCGAAACCCAGCACAGCGCCGCTGAGCGCGTAAAACAGCACCCCCTCTTCCAGTATCCTGTCGATCACCCCCACCCCGACAAGGTCAAGCAGTGCATCCGACAGCAGCAGCACGCCCCAGAACAGGCCGACAAAGACCCAGGCCAGCACGAAGCGCAGGGCGGTTTCCCAGGTGGCAGCAAACAGGCTGGCATAATCGAACACGCGGCCCCGCCCTTCGGCCCGAACCACCAGGAAGGGCAGCGCGACAAAGACGAAGCCCGCCAGCGCCAGCACCAATTGCGGATGCTGCAACAGGCGCGAGGCCGGGTCGAAGCGGCTGGCCACCGACCAGGTCAGCAGGGTCGCGGGCAGCGACAGCCACAGGCTCATGACCGCGCCCCGCATCAGGCCCACCGGCCCCGCCAACGCCAATGTGGCGCCCGATTGCACCAGAACCAGGCTCAGCAGGCAGAGCCAGACCCGTTCGGGCAGCACCTCGCCACCCCAGACCTCGGCCAGCGCCCAAAGCGCCAGCCCGGCCAGCGTCCCGGCGGCGGCCTGCGCCAGCCGGTCCCGTATCGCAACCGTCACGTCCAGATCCGTCATGCCCGCCTCTTGCACCGCCTGCCCTGCCCCAGTCTACGGGGCGCACGCGGCGAATGCCAACGGCAAAGACGTCCGGGCAACCTGGTCAGAAATCCGTGGGCGCGCCACCCTCGGCCTTGCGGCGGGCCACGAAATCGGCCAGCTCCTCGCGGATCCCTTCGTCCATCTCCGGCGCCTCGAAACTGCCGATGATCTCCTTGAACAGGTGATGGGCGCGCTCGGGCGTCCAGATGGCGCCTGCCGCCTCCCAGCCCTCGTAATTCTTCCAGTCGCTCAGGAAAGGCTGGTAGAACGCGGTGGTATAGCGGTCCTGGGTGTGCTGGATACCAAAGAAATGCCCGTCATTGCCCACCGCGCGGATCGCCTCCAACGCGATATCGTCCGGCGTGGTGGCATAGGTCGCGGGCTCCATATAGCGCTGGATCTGCTGGAGCACCTCGCAATCCATGATGAACTTCTCGGGGCTGGCGATCAACCCGCCCTCCAGCCAACCGGCGGCGTGATAGACCATGTTGGTCCCCGACTGCACCGCCGCCCAGAGCGAGTTCGACGTCTCCCACATGGCCTGGCCATCGGGCACGTTGGCGGCGCAGACCCCGGAGGACCGCACCGGCAGGCCGTAGAACCGCGCCATCTGGCCGGTCATCTGGGTGGCGCGCATGTATTCCGGCGTGCCAAAGGCGGGCGCACCGGATTTCATGTCCACGTTCGAGGTAAAGGTGCCGATCACGCAGGGAATGCCCGGCCGCACATATTGGAACAGGGCAATGGCGCACAGCGCCTCGGCCAGCGATTGCGCTACGGCGCCCGCCATGGTCACCGGCGCCATCGCACCCGCCAGCGTAAAGGGCGTAACCACGATCGCCTGGCCGCGCCGCGCCAGCCGCAGGCAGCCGTCGATCATCGGATGGTCGTGTTTCAACGGCGAGGTCGAGTTGATGTTGGTATACATCCGCGGCGTCGCCTCGAACTCCTCGTCACTGAGGCCCCCGGCGATGCGCACCATCTCCATCACGTCCTCGACCCGCTCCTTGCCCAGGCTATAGGCGTGCATCACCTTGTCCGAGATCGTGAGCTTGTCGTAGAGCACGTCGAGATGCCGGACCGAAGCATGGATATCCACCGGCTCGACCGGATAACCGCCCGCGAAATGGATGCAGTTGAAATATTGCGTCAGTTTCAACAGGTTGCGGCATTGCTCGCGATTGCCGGGCACTTTGCGGCCGATCTCCATATCCCAATAGTTGGGCGGTGAGGAGACATTGCCGAACAGGATCACATTGCCGCCGATCCTGAGCGTGCGGTCCGGGTTGCGCGGGGTCAGGGTGAACTCGCGCGGCGCCTTGGCCACCATCTCCATCACCCAGTCACGGCCCATGCGGACGATCTCGCCATCCACGCTGCACCCGGCCTCGCGGAACAGCGCCAATGCCTCTTCGTTGTAAAAGGCGACGCCGATCTCTTCGAGGATGCGCATGGCCCCGTCATGGATCGCCTCGACCCCCTCGGGGGGCAGCGGCTCGGTCGGGCGGTCGGTATTGACCGGCAGGCGCCACGGCATCTGCTCGATGACGGCCTTGCCCCTGCGGGCGGCGGCGCCGGCGCGGCCTCCGCCGCGGCGTTTGCGGGTGTCGGTATCAACCATGGGACCCTCCTGAGATTTTGGTCAGGTTCCCATCTTGTCGGGGCAAAGCCGCTCTATCCACGACACACCATGTCGCTTTTGGTCAGCGCAGCGGCGTATTGACGCAAATTTTCGCGTCAGTGCCCCAACCAGTCGCCGATATGGCCAATATGGGGCAGAACGACATCGGCATGAGGGGACAGATCCTCGGGCCCGGCCATACCGGTGAGCACTGCCACCGTGGTCATGCCCGCCGCGCGCCCGGCCATCATGTCATGGGTACTGTCGCCCACCATCGCCACCCGCGCCGGGTCGAGCCCGATCCGGTCGGCAAAGGCCAACAACTGCCCCGGCCCCGGCTTTGCCCCATGGCCGCTGTCGAACCCGGCGATGAAATCGAACCGGTCCGCCACCCCGACCGAGCCCAGATGCGCCCGCGCCGGGGCCTCGCCATCATTGGTGGCAACGCCCAGCCTGAGGCCGCGCGCGCGCATCGCATCGAGAAAGGGCGCCAGCGGCACCGCCTGAACCTGCGGCGCGCGGGCGCTTTCCTCGTTGATCATGTCGACCAACGCGCCGTGGCTGACCCCCGGAAGCTCTGGCAGCAAAACCTCTGCGATCTCGCCCGGCGTGCCTGCGATCACCACACTGTCACGGGCATAGCGCGCGGCATCGAAATCGAAACCGATCATGGCGCCCAACTGCGCCGCACGTGCCGCATCGCCATCGCCGATGCGGATCAGAAAGGCACGCCCGAAGGCCCCCCAGGTGGCGGCAAAGTCAAAGAGTGTTCCGTCCTTGTCGAACAAGAGCGCGTCGATCGGCATGTGATATGGCTCCGTCTGTCTGGGTCAGGTCCAATGCATCTCGCCACCACCCAGAACGGCGCGCGCCTGCATCGGCTGATCATAAGCAATGCCCTGTTCATCGCAAAAGGCAATGACCCAGGCGTCGTCCATCGTCAGGAAATCCAGCACCGAGGCCAGAAACTGCCTGTCTCCCGCCCGCGCGCGCAGATCGCCGACATCGGCGCCGGTCGACCCCAGAAACACAGGTAACAGCTCGTCATTGGTCACCAGCCAGGTCAGCGCCTGCAAGGCCAGCGTTTCGGCGGCATCGGCGGAAAATCGCATGCAAACTCCGGCTGGGAGAGGGTTGGAAAGGGTTTGTTAACCTGTCTCATAAACACTTTGACAAGAATTGGAAACAATAGTCGAAAGGCTGGGACCGTGCAGGGAACGATACTGATCCTCGACGGTGTCTCCACCAACCGGATCATGCTCAAGGTGCAGCTGTCGGCAGCCTGGTACCATGTGGTGCAGACCGACCGGCTGGAGGGGATAGGCGCGTTGCTGCGCCGGGTGCGCCCGGACCTGATCCTGTGCGCGATGACCCTGCCCGATGGCACCGCGATGGATGTCAAACGCGTCCTGCTCGCCGATGAGAGCCTGGCCAATATCCCGATGATCGCCATCGCCGGGCAGAACGACCATACCGCCCGGCTGAGCGCGCTGGAGAGCGGGATCGAGGACGTGCTGTCCCAACCCTATGACGACGTGGTCCTGCTGGCCCGGGTCCGCAGCCTGGTCCGCGCCTATACTGGGATCGAGGAATTGCGCCAGCAAAGCGGTGCGCGCGACATTGGCTTTGCCGAAGGCACTACGACGTTCCGCGGCCTGCCCCGGATCGCCGACATTGCGCTGGTCACCCAGACCCCCGGCACCGGCGCCATCTGGCGCAGTCGCCTCAAGGATCAGGTGGCGCATCGAATCGACCTGCACCGGATGGAGGATATTCAGCACCTGCTGCGCGACCGTGAACCGGATGTGATCGTGGTCGAGCTGAGCGACGGCGTCACCGGGCTGCGCCTGCTAGCCGATCTACGCGCACGCGGCGCCACCCGCAATGCCGCGATCCTTGCGATTCCCAATCCAGCCAACGCGCACCTGGCCGCCGATGCGCTGGACCGGGGTGCCGATGACGTGATGCCCGGTGGCTTTGCCCTGCGCGAACTAGTGCTGCGGCTGGAAACGCTGCTGCGGCGCAAGGCCCGCTTGGACCGCTACCGCTGCACGCTGAATGCGCGGCTTCAGGCGGCGCTGACCGACCCGATGACGGGGCTTTGGAATCGCCGCCATGCCCTGCCCGAGCTGGATCGCATCCTTCACGAGGCCGGTTTGACCGGAGAACCCTATGCGGTGATGTTAGCCGATCTGGACCATTTTAAGGGCATCAACGACCGTTTTGGCCATCCCGCCGGCGACGCGGTGCTTATCGAGACCGCGCGGCGCCTAATCGGTCAGATGCGCGGCGGTGACCTGCTGGCCCGTATCGGGGGAGAGGAGTTTCTCATCGCGCTGCCCGGTGTCTCGCAAACCCAGGCGCTTGGTGCCGCCTCGCGGCTTTGTGCCCGCATCAATGGGGAACCCTTCGTTGTGCCGGGTCAGGCCCAACCGATCACGGTCACCACCAGTATCGGGCTTGTAACCGTCACCCCTGCCGGGACCGAACCACCGCTCAGCCCCGGCGAATTGATCGCACAGGCGGACCGGGCGCTCTATCGGGCCAAGGATACCGGGCGCAACCGGGTGTCGCTGGCCGATGCCGCAGCGGCCTGAACCACCCTTCGCCCTAGTTCCGGTCGCGCCGGGGGTGTCCGTGCATCCGCATCCGTTCGATGCGGTCGGCATAGGCGGCACGCGCACCGGTATCCATCGCGGCGATCCGGTCGATCAATGCCGCGCGCATGACCTCATGCCCCTCGGCCCGCCGCATTTCATGCTGTTCCAGAAGCGCTGCGAACCGCGCGGCGTCGAAGGGCGAAGCCCTGAGTGCCGCCGCCAGTTCGGCCATATCCTGCGCGCGGCGTGACTGCCGGGCATCCAGCCGCCCATGCGCATGCTGGCGCAGATAGTCGCGGTCGGCATCCGGCAAGGCCCTGTACAGCGTTGCCGCCATCGGCAGCGGTGGCCGATGACCATGATCACCGCCAAAGCGCCAGATGGCCCCCACCGCCAGACCGATCACCAGCAGGTTGAGGGCCAGCGAGCCCAGCAACAACAGCCGGAGCGGCCAGCCCAGCGTCTTTTTCTCCTCTGTCATTCACCCATCCTCGCTGATGATGTCGGCCAGGTCGTAGAACCCCAGCGTCTCGGTTTCGGTCTGCGCACCCAGCACCAGCTGCGCCGGATCCGGCAGGAATTCAGGCGGTGCGACGCCGATCCAGACCCCCGCCGCGCAGGCGGTGGCCAGCCCGCCCATGCCGCGCCAGCCCCCCAGCGCCGCCAGCAGAGCACGCCAGGCGCCATGCGCATGCAGATCGCGCCCCGGCACGGGTCGTGGGGTAAGGCTGGCCTGTACCCCGGCCGCGTCGGCCATCATCCGCTGCGCCAGCGCCTCGGGCAGGTCGTCCCGCCCGGCGCGCGCCGCGTGCAGCATCCAGTCCAGATCGGTCATGTCATCCGTCATCGTCATACCCCAAAGCTGCGCGCTGACCGGCCAGTTGCCCGGCAAGCGCCCGTTTCCCCCGTGCTGTCAGGCTTTCCACCGCCTCGACCCCGATCCCCATGATCTCGGCGATCTCGGGGTTCGCGAGTTCCTCGAAATGGCGCAGGACCACCGCCTGCCGCTGCCGGTCCGGCAGGTGCATCAGTGCCGCCTGCAACGCATCGACCCGCGCCGCCTGTTGCAGCACCTCGATCGCTGGTGGCGCCTCGTCCGGCGGTTCGGGCACGGTACCCAGATCGACCGCCTGCGCCCGCCGCTTGCGGTCAAGGCACAGGTTCAGCGTCACACGGTAGAGCCATGTACTCACCCGCGCCCGGCCCGGCTCCCACTCGGGCGCCATCCGCCACAGGCGCAGCATCGCCTCTTGTGCCACGTCCTCGGCCTCGGCCCGGTTGCCCAGCACCCTGAGCGCCACGGAGAAGGCCCGAGGCCCCAGGCGACCGGTCAGATCCCGCGCCGCCTGGGGATCGCCCTTGGCAAACAGTCGCAACAGCGCCTCGTCCGCCGGGCCGGCGGCCTCTGCCGGCCCGTCTGTCGAAGCGCGTCGCTCCATCGGTCTCAGTTTTTCCGTTTACCGTCGCAGCCGTGTTTCATGCCATGGCCGCCATGGCGGTCATGCCCCCGAGCCTGCATTTCCGAAAACTCCTGCTCCGAGATCGCCCCGTCGCCATCGGCATCCATATGTTCGAACATACGCATCGATTTGCCCTCTTTCTGGTGCTTCGGCATCTCGTCCTGGCTCAGTGCTCCGTCCTTGTTCGCATCATGCCGCTCCAGCATCCACGCGACCCGCGCCTTGGCGTGGGCCATGGCCTGCGCCTCAAGCTCGGCCTGGCTCAGCTTGCCGTCGCCATCGGAATCGGCACCGGTGAACATGGCGGCACGGTGGCCTTGCATCTCCTCTGGCGTGATCTTGCCATCGCCATCGGCATCGATCTCGGAGAAGTTATGGCGCATGCCGCCCCCCGGACCCATCGCCAGCGCCGAGGTGGCGGTGACCGCGACACCGGTCAAAAGGAGGGCTGCGATAAAGCCTGCATGTTTCATATCGGTTTCCCTTGCTCGCCAGCGGCCCCGTGCCGCCGTTCGTATCCTTGTAACGGCCGGGCGGTGAAACTCCGTCGCGGGCGGCGACAATATTTTGCCATTGCTGGCGCGCCGGGGTAAAGATGCCCTGAGCCCGCCCCTTTTTGCGACATGCCGACGCAAGGCCCGCAAGTGGCCTTTTCCCGGCGACGAAACAGGCCCAGATTGACGGGCAATCCTAGACCGAGAGACCCCATGACCGATCAAGCCCTCTGCGCCGAGACCGACCGCCCGACCTGGCCCGCCATCCTGACGGGTTTTCGCGGGCGTTGCCCCAATTGCGGCGAGGGGCGGCTGCTGCATTCCTATCTCAAGGTGAACGACCATTGCAGCGAATGCGGCGAAGAATACATGCATCACCGTGCCGATGACGGCCCGGCCTATCTGACCATCCTGCTGGTGGGCCACCTGATGGCACCGCTGTTGCTGGTGGTCTTCGAGACCTGGCGGCCCAGCCCGATGACGCTGTTCACCATTTTTGCGCTTGGATGCCTGAGCCTCTCGCTCTACCTTTTGCCTCGGCTGAAGGGGATGGTGGTCGCCTATCAATGGGCACGCCGTATGCACGGGTTCGACAAGAACCGCTGATCCCCGGCCCGGCAGGAGGGGACATGACAGAGCAGCAGGACAAGACGGCAATCCGCAATGCGGCCACGGTAATCGTGCTGCGCGACCGGCTGGACAATCCCGCCATCCTGATGGGGCAGCGTGGCGCCAAGGCGGCGTTCATGCCCAACAAGTTCGTATTCCCCGGTGGCGCGGTGGATGCAGAGGACGCGCAGGTTCCGCTGGCAAGCCCCCTGCCACCTGTCTGCGCCGACCGGCTGACCGAAAAGGCGCCTCAGGGCTTGGGTCATGCGCTGGCGGTGGCCGCGGTGCGCGAGTTGTGGGAAGAGACCGGCCTGATCCTGGGCCGCCCCGGTGACTGGCCCGGCGCGGTGCCCGCCGATTGGCAAAGCTTTGCGGCGACCGGCCACCTGCCGGCGGCCGAGGCGCTGCAATTCGTGTTCCGGGCTCTCACCCCACCCGGCAGACCGCGCCGGTTCGACGCGCGGTTCTTTCTGGTCGATGCCGGGGCGATCTCGGGCGACCTGGACGATTTCACCCATGCCTCGGACGAGCTGTCACACCTGCAATGGATCCCGCTGAAAGACGCGCGCCGGTTCGATCTGCCCTTCATCACCGAAGTGGTGCTGGCAGAGGTTGCGGGCCGGGTGGCCGACCCGGAACCGCCCGCCTCGGTGCCCTATTTCCACAACAACGAAGAGGCGAGCCTGTTCCTGCGCCTGCGCGGCTATCCGATGCCCGAGACCGGGTAACCCGGCCTTGTCCTGGCGCGGCAAGATTTGAAGTCAAATCTTGCCTACAAGGTCTTTTTCAAGACCTTGTCCCGCGCCCGGCTCAACGCATCCGGCTGATTACCACCGTCACTTCCGGCTTCTTGCCGATCTCCGCCTGGGCAGTCTGGCGTGCGATGCGGCGCAGCGCCTCTTCCAACCGATCGTCGTCGCGCAGCGTCTTCTGGTTCGAGCGCATGAGGAACTGGTTCAGGTCCTCCTCCAACACATCGACCAGCGGCGCCTTGGAGCTGCCGATCTCGGGCAGACCCATGATGTCGCACCAGGGTTCGCCCAGCGGTTCGTCCTCTTCGTCCAGGATCACCGTGACCGTCACATGCCCGTTCAGGGCCATCCGGATCCGGTTGCGGATCACCCCGTCCAGCGCGCCCACCTGCACCGTGCCGTCAAGATAGGTGCGCCCGGTCTCGATATGGGCGGCCACCACGGGCGCATTGCCGCTGAGGTCCAGCATGGTACCGTTCACCGCCACCACGCCCTGACGCCCGCCCGCCTCGGCCACGCGCGCATGTTCGCGCAGGTGCCGGTGCTCGCCATGCATGGGGATCACCATCTGCGGATCGATCAGCGCATGTACCCGCTCCAGATCAGGTCGGTTGGCATGGCCCGATACGTGATACCGGCCCGAGCTGTCATCGACCACGTCAACGCCCTTTTCGCTGAGCTGGTTGATGATACGGATGACTTCCTTTTCATTGCCCGGGATGGTCTTGGACGAGAACAGGAACAGATCGCCCTCGGCCAGTTCCAGCCCGCGATACTTGCCGCGCGCCAGTTGGGCGCTGGCGGCGCGCCGTTCGCCCTGACTGCCGGTCACGATCAGCATCAGGTGATCGCGCGGGATGTCCTGCGCCTCTTCCGGGCTGATCACAGGCGGAAACTCGGTCAGCACGCCGGTTTCCATCGAGGCCTCGATCATCCGCCGCATCGCGCGACCGAGCAGCACCACCGAGCGCCCGGCCCGGGCGCCCGCCTCGGCCAGGGTCCGCACCCGCGCCACGTTAGAGGCGAAGGTGGTCGCCACCACCATGCCGGTGGCGCCCGCCACCAGTTTCTCGATCTCGGGGCCGACCTCGGATTCCGAACGGCCCGGATTGGGCGAGAACACGTTGGTCGAGTCGCAGACCAGTGCCCGCACCCCGCTTTTGCCCACCGAGCCCCACAGATCGGGATCAAAGGCCTCGCCTACCACCGGGTTGGGGTCGAGCTTGAAATCGCCGCTATGCACGATCCGTCCTGCCGGCGTGTCGATGACCAGCGCGGCGCTTTCCGGGATCGAATGCGACACCGGCAGGAACCCGACGGTAAAGGGTCCGGCCTGCACCTGCTCGGGCCAGGCCGAAACCGTCTGTACCGCCTCCTCGGGCAGGCCCAGTTCGGACATCTTGCGCCGGGCGATATTAGCGGAAAAGGCGCGCGCGTGGATCGGTTTGCGCAACTGGTCATAGGTATGGGCGACCGCGCCCACGTGATCCTCATGCGCATGGGTGATGAACACCGCCTCAAGCCGGTCGACATTCTCGCGCAGCCACGAGATGTCGGCCCAGATCAGATCCACCCCCGGCGTGGTGTCCATATCGGAGAAGGCAACACCGATATCGACCAGGATCAGCCGCTCCTTGCCCGGCTGGCCATAGCCATAGACATAGGCGTTCATGCCGATCTCGCCGGCGCCCCCCAATGGAAGGTAGATCAATCTCTCACGGCTCATACGGTTCCGTTTTCCTTGTTATAGCGATGGATCACGGTCAGCCCGTGCATCGTCAGATCGTCTTCGAAGATATCGAACAGAATTTCGCTTTGCTGAAACAGCGCCGCCAGCCCGCCGGTCGCGATCACCTGCATATCCCGGTCGCGTTCACCCTTGATCCGGGCGCAGATCTCCTTGACCAGACCGACATAGCCCCAGAACACGCCCGATTGCATGCAGGCCACTGTATTGGTGCCGATCACCGCCTGCGGCTTGGCGATATCCACATGCGGCAACGCCGCCGCCGCCATATGCAGCGCCTCGAGGCTGAGGTTCACGCCGGGCGCGATCACGCCACCCACATAGGCGCCATCGTCATCGACCACGTCGAATGTGGTGGCGGTGCCGAAATCGACCACGATCTTGTTTCCGCCATGCCGATCATAGGCACCGGCGGCATTGACCAGACGGTCGGGGCCGACGGCGGTGCCCGCATCGACGCGCGGTTGAACCGGCAACAGGCAGTCGGGCTTGCCCACCACCAGCGGACGGCAGCCAAAGAACCGGTCGGCAAAGACGCGCAGGTTGAACACCACACGCGGCACCGTGGACGAGATGATCACATCGGTGATGTCGGTCTCGATCCCGTAATGTTTGATCAGGGTGGAATACCAGGTGAAATAGGCATCCGCCGTGCGCGCGTGATGGGTCGAGGTCCTGAGCGTGCACAGGAATTTCTCGCCATCCCAGATCGAGAAGACGGTATTGGTATTGCCGCAGTCAATGGCCAGAAGCATGGCCCTGTCTCCCCTAGAAATAGACCTCTGCCGCCGGGATGCTGACCCGGCCCTGGGCGGTGTTTAGGACAAGGTTGCCGTCCGCGTCCACCGTTTCAAAGGTGCCCACGGTTTGCGACGTTGCGGTGCGGGCGGTGATCACCTCGCCCAGGCGCGCGGCGCGGGCCAGCCAGGCACTGCGGATGGGGGCAAAGCCATAGGTCAGGAATTGCGCCTCGTAGCGGGCAAAGGCGGCGGCCAGTTCGGTCAGGAACAACTCGGGCTCGACCTGCGCACCGGTCTCTGACAACAGCGAGACCGGGCGGACAGCGCCCGGCTCGACCGCATCGGCGCCGGGGGCATCGGCCAGGTTGACCCCGACACCTATGGCCAGGTGCGCCACACCACTGCCGTGGCCGGTGCTTTCCAGCAGGATACCCGCCAGCTTGCCGCCGTTCAGCAGCACGTCATTGGGCCATTTCAGCGACAGCCCCTCGGCCCGTCCGGTCACCGCCACACAGGCATCGAACAGCGCCAGCGCCGCGACAAAACTGCGCAGCGCGGCCTGCTTGGCCTCGCCCACCGGGCGCATCACCAATGTTGCCGCCAGATTGCCCTGCGCTTGCACCCAGGCCCTGCCCCGCCGCCCTCGGGCGGCGGTCTGGCGCCGCGCCATGATCCATTCCGGACCCGACAGCGTGGGCGCGATCCGGCTTGCCTCGTTCAGGGTACTGTCGACCTCGTCCAGCACCCGCTTGCCATAGCCTTGGGGCCAATCACTCATTGCGCAAAAAGGCCCGGTCCTAGGACCGAGCCCCCCTTTGTCGGTTGTGTTGCGGGATCAGTTGACAAGCGTCGCCGCCGCGGCGGCAGCCGCCCCTTCAACCCCGAACTGATAGAACAGCCCCACCAGCATCATCGCGGCCGACCCCATCAGCGCCACCCAGAGCACGGGCGAGGAATGGGTGTCGATCGGTTCCTCGTTCTCGGCGCCGAAATACATGTAGAACACGATGCGCAGATAGTAGAAGGCACCAATGACCGACGCGATGGCCGAGGCCACGACCAGCCCCATCAGCCCGGCATCGATACCGGCCTGCCAAACGCCCAGCTTGGCGAAGAAGCCCAGCATCGGCGGCACGCCCGCCAGGCTGAACATCAGGATCAGCACCGCCAGCGCCTTGCCCGGATCACGGCGCGAGAACTGGCGCAGGGCGTCGATATCCACCACCGGCTGGCCGTCCCGCTCCATCATCAGGATAAAGGCAAAGGTGCCCACGTTCATGGTGACGTAGATTGCCAGATAGACCAGCATCGCCTGAACACCCGCCTGGGTGCCCGCCGCCAGACCGATCAGGGCATAGCCCATATGCGCGATGGACGAGAACGCCATCAGCCGCTTGATGTTGCGCTGGCCGATCGCGGCAACCGCGCCCAGGAACATGCTGAGCACCGAGAGCACCACCAGAACCTGTTGCCAGTCGCTGACCGCGTTGCCGAAGGCATCGAACATCAGCCGCGCGAACAGACCCATCGCCGCCACCTTGGGTGCGGTGGCAAAGAAAGCTGTGATCGGGGTGGGCGAGCCTTCGTAGACGTCGGGGGTCCACATGTGGAAGGGCACCGCCGAGACCTTGAACGCCAGACCCGAGATCAGGAAGATCAGGCCAAAGAGCAACCCGATCGAGACCTCGCCGTGATGGGCGCTGGTCAGGATGCCCGAGAACAGCGTGGTGCCGGTATAGCCATAGACCAGCGACGCGCCATAAAGCAGCAGGCCGGAACTCAGCGCACCCAGCACGAAGTATTTCAGACCCGCTTCGGTCGATTTCACGCTGTCGCGACGCAGCGAGGCCACGACGTAGAGCGCCAGCGATTGCAGTTCGAGCCCCATGTAGAGAGACATCAGGTCGCCGGCGCTGACCATCATCATCATGCCGACAGCGGCCAGCGCCACCAACAGCGGATATTCGAACCGCAGCAATCCGCGCCGCGCCATGTAGTCCTGGCTCATCAGCAGAACGGCACCGGCCGACAGCAGGATCGCCACCTTGGCAAAGCGAGCAAACGCATCATCGACGAACATGCCGCCGAATGCCACGCGGGTGCCGCTGTCCTGGGTCGCGATCCAGATCGCCAGCACCGCCATCAGCGCCGCCGTGGCCCAGACCAGCGCCGGGCCCATCCCGTCCTTGGTCGTATAGACCGCCCCCAGCAGCGCCGCCATCGCATAGACCGCCAGAACGATCTCGGGCAGGATAATGTACAGATCAGCCTGGATCATGTTCCCAAAGCTCCCTTAATGCGATGCGACCTGGGTCGCGGTCTCGGCCGCGGCCAGGGCCGTGTCAAAGTTCGAAATCAGCGCGGCGGTCGACGGCCCGATGATATCGGTCACCAGCGCGGGGTAGACCCCCAGCAGGATGGTCATCACGATCAGCGGCGCAAAGATGGCGCGCTCGCGCGAGGTCATGTCGGTGATCGCCTTCAGGCTTTCCTTGATCAGGTCCCCGAACACCACCCGGCGATAGAGCCACAGCGCATAGCCCGCCGAGAAGATCACGCCCGAGGCGGCAACCGCCGCGACCCAGGTGTTCTTCTGGAAGGTGCCCATCAGGGTCAGGAATTCACCGATGAACCCGCTGGTGCCCGGCAGGCCGACATTTGCCATGGTGAACAGCATGAACACGCGGGCATAGGTCGGCATCCGGTTCACCAGACCGCCATAGGCGTCGATGTCGCGGGTATGCATCCGGTCATAGATCACGCCGACGCACAGGAACAGCGCCGCCGAGATGAAGCCGTGGCTGAGCATCTGGAAGATGGCCCCGTCGACACCCTGCTGGTTGGCGGCAAAGATGCCCATGGTGACAAAGCCCATATGCGCGACCGAGGAATAGGCGATCAGCTTCTTCATGTCCTCCTGCACCATCGCCACAAGCGAGGTGTAGACAACCGCGATGGCCGAGAGCCACAGGATCAGGTCGGTCATCACCTCTGCCCCCACGGGGAACATCGGCAGGCTGAAGCGCAGGAAGCCGTAGCCGCCCATCTTCAACAGGATCGCGGCCAGCACCACCGACCCGGCGGTCGGCGCCTGCACGTGCGCGTCCGGCAACCAGGTATGCACCGGCCACATCGGCATCTTGACCGCGAAGCTGGCGAAGAAGGCCAGGAACATCAGGGTCTGCGCCCCGCCCAGCACGTGCACGCCCAGCACGCTGAAGCTTTCGGACGAGAACTGATGCTTCATCAGCAGCGCGATATCGGTGGTACCGGCATCCACATACATGGACACCATCGCCACCAGCATCAGCACCGAGCCGAGGAAGGTATAGAGGAAGAATTTGAAGGACGCATAGATGCGCTCCTTGCCGCCCCAGATACCGATGATCAGGAACATCGGGATCAGCCCGGCCTCGAAGAACAGGTAGAACAGCACCAGGTCGAGCGCCATGAACACGCCCAGCATGAGCGTTTCCAAGAGCAGGAAGGCAATCATGTATTCCTTGACGCGGGTCGTCACCTCCCAGCTGGCCAGGATGGTCAGCGGCATGATGAAGGTGGTCAGCAGCACGAAGAGAACGCTGATCCCGTCAACGCCCATCTTGTACTTCAGGCCCATCAGCCATTCGGCCTCTTCCACCATCTGAAAGCCGGTGTCGGCCGGGTCAAAGCCGGCATAGATACCGATGGACACAAGGAAGGTCACGGTCGTCGCAAACAGCGCCACCCATTTGGCATTGCGCTGGGCTGCGGCGTCCTCGCCCCGCAGGAACACGGCCAGGATCGCCGCGGCCAGGGCCGGGATGAAGGTGACAATGGAAAGGATGTTGTCCATCAGTGTGCGCCCCCGCCGATCGACATCCAGGTGACCAGGGCAGCGATGCCCAGGACCATCCAGAAAGCGTAAGTGAAGATGTAGCCCGACTGAGCCTTGCCCGCGAGGCGGGTGAAAAAGGGCACCACGCCCATGGCGACGCCGTTCAGGAAGCCGTCGATCGTGCCGCCGTCACCGCGTTTCCACAACAGCCGGCCCAGGGCCAGCGCCGGGCGGACGAAGATGGCGTCGTAGATCTCGTCGAAATACCACTTGTTCTTGAGGAACAGGTAGAGCGGACGCTGATTGGCCGCCAGCCGCTTGGGCAGCTCGGGATTGACGATGTAGAACAGGTAGGCCAGCGCCAGACCCAGCACCATGGCGATGAAGGGCGAGACCTTGACCCATTTCGGAGCCGCGTGGGCATCGTCCAGCACATGGTTGTCGGGACCGAAGTAAAGCGCCCCCTCGCCCGGTGCCCCGGCAAAGGCTGCGTGATGCTCGCCCTCGCTCTTGCCATGCGTCGCGTCATCGCCGTGACCGGCGTCCGCGTTGCCATGGCTTGCATCGCTGCCACTGACCGTGTCGCTGTCCGAGGCGCCATGGGCCGCCTCCTGACCACCCGCAGCGGCCTCGGCCACCGGGATGCCGTAGAACTTGCCCACCTGATCGGCATGGCCAAAGAAGTTGCCGTACCAGATCATGCCTGCAAACACCGCGCCTAGGCTGAGCACGCCCAGCGGCACCAGCATCACCTTGGGGCTTTCATGGGCGTGGTCATGGGTATGCTTGTCGCCCCGCGCCTCGCCATAGAAGGTCAGGAAGATCAGCCGCCAGCTGTAGAACGAGGTCATGAACGCAGCGATCACCAGCAGCCAGAACCCATAGGCGGACCCACCCGCATAGGCGCTTTCGATGATCGCGTCCTTGGACAGGAACCCGGCAAAGCCGATGGTGGTCAGCGGGATGCCGACGCCGGTGATGGCCAGCGTGCCGATCATCATCGCCCAGAACGTATAGGGGATCTTCTTGCGCAGCGCGCCATAGTTCATCATGTCCTGCTCGTGATGCATCGCATGGATGACCGAACCGGCGCCAAGGAACAGAAGCGCCTTGAAGAACGCGTGCGTGAACAGGTGGAACATCGCCGCCGAATACATGCCCACGCCGGCGGCCACGAACATGTAACCCAGCTGCGAACAGGTCGAATAGGCGATCACCCGCTTGATGTCGGTCTGCACCAGACCCACGGTCGCGGCAAAGAACGCGGTGGTGGCGCCCAGCACGGTGATGAACCCGGCAGCCCCCGGTGCAAATTCGTAAAGCGGCGACATCCGGCAGACCAGGAACACGCCCGCCGTCACCATGGTTGCGGCGTGGATCAGCGCCGACACGGGCGTCGGGCCTTCCATCGCGTCGGGCAGCCAGGTGTGCAGGATCAGCTGCGCCGACTTGCCCATGGCGCCGATGAAGAGCAGCACGCCGATCACCTCGGCCGCGTTCCACTCACGCCAGAGGAAGGTCATCTGCGTCTCGGCCAGCGTCGGCACGGCGGCGAAGATGTCCGAGAAGTTGATGCTGTCGACCAGGAAGAACAGGGCAAAGATACCCAGGGCAAAGCCGAAGTCGCCCACCCGGTTGACGATGAACGCCTTCATCGCCGCCGCATTGGCGCTGGGTTTGCGATAGTAGAACCCGATCAGCAGGTACGAGGCGACGCCCACGCCCTCCCAGCCAAAGAACATCTGCACCAGGTTATCCGCCGTCACCAGCATCAGCATGGCGAAGGTGAAGAAGGACAGATAGGCAAAGAAACGCGGCTTGTAGCTTTCGCCGGTGCGCCATTGCGGGTCGTGATCCATGTAGCCGAAGCTGTAGAGATGCACGAGCGCCGAGACGGTGGTGACCACGATCAGCATGATCGCGGTCAGCCGGTCGAGGCGGATCGACCACGAGGTCGAGAGCGACCCGCTCTCGATCCAGCGCAGGATCTCGATCTGCTGGGTGTGCCCGTCAAAGCCCAGGAACACGATCCAGCTGAGCGCGCAGGCCAGGAACAAGAGGCCCGTGGCGGTCCACATGGCGGCTTTCTCGCCGATGAACTTCCAGCCGAACCCGCACAGGATGGCGCCCACAAGCGGGGCAAAGAGGATGGTTGTTTCCATGATCCCTTACCCCTTCATCACGTTGACGTCTTCGACGTCGATGGTACCGCGGTTGCGGAAGAAACAGACGAGGATGGCGAGGCCAATGGCCGCCTCGGCGGCAGCGACGGTCAGCACGAAGAGCGTAAAGACCTGCCCGACCAGATCGCCCAGGAACGAGGAGAAGGCCACAAGGTTGATGTTCACCGCCAGAAGCATCAGTTCGATGCTCATCAGCAGCACGATCACGTTCTTGCGGTTCAGGAACAGACCGAAAATGCCGATGACGAACAGCGTCGCCGCGACCGTTAGATAATGTTCAAGTCCGATCATTCGTCCATCCTGTCCTTCGCGCGGCACCGAAATCTTGCAAAGATTTCGGGCCGATTTTTTTGCAAAAAATCGGGTCGCTCACAGCCCCTGCCCCGGTTTCACATCCTTGAGTTCCATTGCCTTGGCAGGGTCGCGCATCATCTGAGCGATGACGTCCTGACGCTTGACGTCCTGGCGGTGGCGCAAGGTCAGCACGATCGCACCGATCATCGCCACCAGCAGGATCAGACCGGCAAGCTGGAACAGAAGGAAATACTGGTCATAGATGATGAGGCCCAGAGCCTCGGTATTGTGGCGATCCGCCGGCACCGGCTGGGCCAGATGTCCGGCAGCGCCCTCGGCGGTTTCCCAGGCGCCATAGGCCATTACGAACTGCATCAGGATCACCAGCCCGATCAGCAAGGCCAGCGGCATATAGCGCGCCATCTCGGCCTTCAGCTCGGCGAAATCCACATCCAGCATCATCACGACGAAGAGGAACAGAACCGCGACCGCGCCGACATAGACGATGACCAGCAGCATGGCCACAAACTCGGCCCCCAAGAGCACGAACAGCCCCGCCGAAGAGATGAAGGCCAGGATCAGCCACAGCACCGAATGCACCGGCTGGCGGCTGATCACCGTGAACAGCCCGCCAGTGATGGCGCTGATGGCAAAGAGGTAAAACGCAAACACGCTCATTGATCATCGTCCCCATTATCGCCCATGACCTCTTGCGCCAGGTTCAGCGCGCGAGTCATGGCGGGAATGCCGGCAAAGACCGACATCTGTCCGATCGTTTCCACGATCTCTTGTTTTCTCGCCCCCGCTTCCAGCGCGTGGCGCACAGTCTGGCGCACGGCGGTATCCGCCTGGGCGCCCTGGCAGGTCAACCCCGCCAGCGTCAGCAGCAGCCGGGTCCTGGCATCCAGCCCGTCCTTGTTGACGGTATTGCCGAACATCAGCTCCATCACCTCTTTGGGCATGGTGGGCCACATCGCCTCGAACCCCTTGAAGGCCTCGGAGGGAGAGAAATTCTCGAAGCCCGGGTTGACCGCTTTGGCCATGGCCTGGCTCTGCTCAATCAACTGTTCGAACAGTTTCGACATGTCGGTCATGCAACACCTCTTTTGGCTTGTGGTTTGCCCATCCCGACCTCGGCCAGAAAATACCCCAGGAACGATCCCGGATCGGCCTCGCGCTCTTCCATCTGACCGCGAATTCTGCTGCCCCAGAGATGCACCGCCCAGGTGCGCTCGCTGAAGGCACGCGTGGCTACCTCGTAGGGGTCCCAGAACTGGCTCTTGTTCGAATACTGGATCGGAAAGATCACATCCTCGGCCAGCGCCTCGCCGGTCCGGTTATGGATCTGCAACAGATGCCGCAGCACGAAGGGGCCGCTATAGCGGCGCGCATGCATCTGGCCGCGATGCATCGGCGTGTCAGTGCGGCGCAACTCGCGGATACGGGCATTGACCTGTGCGCCATAGAACGGCTGCGGCTCGGGGAATTCGTCTTCGACAGCGGCGATATAGTCGAGCAAGACCGGATCGTCGGGCGCGAAATACATTGTCGTGTTGGCGGGCAGATTGTCGTTGACCGCAAAGAACGAGCGTCGGATGTCCGGGAACCGGTCCGAAACGGGCAGGAAATCGCTGTCGACCCAGGCCATGTTTTCCTGCCGGATCATGTGCAGACGGAAGATATCTGCCGCCATGGCACCCGGCAGGGCGCGCGCGCCTTCGACGGCGCGGTCCGAGAGGTCCCGCTCCATCACCTCACGAGCATCCCGGAAGGGGATGTCCGAAGGCAGGTTTTCCGGTCTCTGATACCCGAACAGGGTCACATCCCAACCGGCCCGGACCATGTTCAGCATGCACATGGTCTCCATCCGCGGCAGGCGCGGGCCAAGCCAGAGCGTCCCCAGCGGCGGGGTCGTCTTGCCAGGGGCAATGGAAAGGGTATCCGGCAGGACGGGTTTCATCGGTAAGGCGCGTCCAGTTCCAGGTTGCGGGCGATCTCGGCCTCCCAGCGGTCGCCGTTCGACAGGAGTTTCTCCTTGTCATAGAACAGCTCTTCGCGGGTCTCGGTGGCAAACTCGAAATTCGGGCCTTCGACAATGGCATCGACCGGGCAGGCCTCCTGGCAGAAACCGCAATAGATGCATTTCGTCATGTCGATGTCATAACGCGTGGTCCGGCGGCTGCCGTCCTCGCGCGGTTCGGCGTCGATGGTGATCGCCTGCGCCGGGCAGATCGCCTCGCACAGCTTGCAGGCGATGCAGCGTTCCTCGCCATTGGGATAACGGCGCAGCGCGTGTTCACCGCGGAAACGAGGGGAAAGCGGCCCCTTTTCATGCGGATAGTTCACGGTCGCCTTGGGCGCGAAGAAGTATTTCAGCCCCAGCTTCATGCCGCCCCAGAAATCCTGAAGCAGGAAGTACTTGGCGGCGCGGGTATAGTCGATATTCGCCATGATCAGCCCCCCACGGTCCAGCGGGCGAAGAGGCCCCAGAACCAGTCGAATTTCGCCGCAAAGGCCACGAAGACCACCCAGACCAGGCTGAACGGCAGGAAGACTTTCCAGCCCAGCCGCATCAGCTGGTCATACCGGTAGCGGGGCGTGATCGCCTTGACCATTGCAAAGAGGAAGAAGAAGAACGCCATCTTGGCGACCATCCACAGCACCCCGTCGGGCAGGCCGGGAATGGGCGACAGCCAGCCGCCGAAGAACAACAGCGAAGTCAGCGCGCACATCAGGAAGATGGCGATATATTCCCCGGCCATGAACAGCAGGAAGGGCGTGGCGGAATATTCCACCTGATAGCCCGCCACCAGTTCCGATTCCGCCTCGGGCAGGTCAAAGGGCGGGCGGTTGGTCTCGGCCAGCGCCGAGATGAAGAACAGGAAGACCATCGGGAAATGCGGCAGCCAGTACCAGCCGAAAAAGCCCCAGCCGGTATCCTGCGCCCGCACGATATCGCCAAAGTTCATCGAGCCGGTCGACAGGATCACCCCGATGATGATCAGACCGATGGAGACCTCGTAAGAGATCATCTGAGCGGCAGACCGCAGCGAGCCCAGGAACGGATACTTCGAGTTCGAGGCCCAACCGCCCATGATCACGCCGTAAACCTCGAGCGAGGAGACGGCAAAGACATAGAGGATGGCGACGTTGATATCGCTCAGGACCCAGCCGTCGTTGAACGGGATCACCGCCCAGGCGATCATCGCCAGCACAAAGGAGGTCATCGGCGCGAGGATGAACACCGTCCGGTCGGCGCCGGCGGGAATGACCACTTCCTTGACCACGTATTTCAGCGCGTCGGCCACCGATTGCAGCAGGCCATAGACGCCCACCACGTTGGGGCCGCGGCGCATCTGGACCGCGGCCCAGATCTTGCGGTCGCCATAGACGAGGAAGAGAAGCGAGATCATCACGAAGGCAACGACCGCAAGCACTTGTGCCAGGATGATCAGGGCTATGCCGCCTGGGGTGTCAAAGAATTCAGCCATAGGTCCTCACACCGTGGGTATTCCGTTTTCGGCGCAGTGCGCGACCACGACTTCGGCGTCGATGGTCTTTGCCCCGCGCGGCAGGGATGGCGAGATGGTGTAAACAGCATCCGCCGCCCACACGCCACCCTTTTCATTCACATTCGTGCGCAAATGACGCGCAAAGCCGTAGCCCCGGATCAGGGCATATTGGGCCGCCGCGCATTCGGCATAATCGTCCAGATCGGCGGCGCTGCGTGCGCCGCTCATCCGCACCCCGAACTGCACCAGATCACCTTCCAGCAGCGCGGTTTCGACGCCCATGTATTGGGGCGCGAAACGCGACACCTGATCCTGCGCCGGGTCGGCGCAGGCCATCAGGGCCAGGGGCGATATGAGCGCGAGGCGGGTCATTCTGCGGCGATCTTCTCCGCCCGGCGCGCCTTGGCGGCGGCCGACAGTTCGGCCATCAGGGCGCTGGCCCGGGCAATCGGGTTCGAGAGATAGAAATCGTCCACCGCGTTGCGGAAGCTGGCCGCGCCCAGCGGGCCCTGTTCCAGCGCCTCGACCGTGTTTTCCGGCACCTGGTCGATCTGCGCCAGATGCGGCACCTCAGCCACCAGTGCCTGACGCAGCTGCGCCAGCGAATCGTAGGGCAACGTGGCGTCCAGCTCGGCGCTCAGCGCCCGCAGGATGGCCCAGTTTTCCTTGGCCTCGCCCGGAGCAAAGCCAGCGCGCATCGCCAGTTGCGGGCGGCCTTCGGTGTTGACGAACAAGCCGTTTTCCTCGGTATAGGCGGCGCCCGGCAGGATCACGTCGGCACGATGCGCGCCCCGGTCACCATGGCTGCCCTGATAGATAACGAATGCACCCGCGTCGATTTCGACTTCGTCGGCACCCAGGTTATAGATCACCTCGGCCCCGTCGATGGCGGCCTCGATGCCGCCCTCGGTCGCAGCCCCGATATCCATGGCCCCCACGCGGCCCGCCGCGCTGTGCAGCACCAGCAGGCCCGAGCCCGAGATTTCGGCCATCTTCTGCGCCGCGGCCAGAACCGCCAGACCGTCGGCCTCGCGCAGGGCGCCTTGCCCCACGATGACCAGTGTTTTCTTGTTCTCGCGGGTCTCGTCCGAAACGCCCTCGGCGATCATGTCGGCCAGCGCCTTACGGTCGGTGCCCGCATGGAAATAGTCATAGGTCAGATCGGCGGCGGGCCCGATCAGCGCCACTTCGGCGCCCCGGGTCCAGGCCTTGCGGATACGTGCGTTCAGCACCGGCGCCTCGTCGCGCGGGTTGGTGCCGATCAGCAGGATCATATTCGCGTCGTCGATATCCTCGATGGCGGCGGTGCCGACATAGGCGCCCCGATTACCGATCGGCAGGCGGGCATTGTCGACCCGGCATTCCACCTTGCCGCCCTGCCCTTCGACCAGCTGTTTCAGGGCAAACGCGGCCTCGACCGGGACCAGATCGCCGATCAGGCCAGCGAGTTTCTTACCCTTCATCGCCGCGGCGGCGGCACTCAGCGCCTCGGGCCAGGTCGCGGGCTTCAGCTTGCCATCGACGCGCACATAGGGGCGGTCGAGCCGCTGGCGGCGCAGCCCGTCCCAGACGAACCGAGTCTTGTCGCTGATCCACTCTTCGTTCACGCCGTCATGGTTGCGCGGCAGGATACGCATCACCTCGCGGCCCTTGGTGTCGACCCGGATGTTCGATCCCAGCGCATCCATCACGTCGATGCTCTCGGTCTTGGTCAACTCCCAGGGACGGGCGGTGAATGCATAGGGTTTCGAGGTCAGCGCACCCACCGGGCACAGGTCGATGATATTGCCCTGAAGGTTCGAATCCAGCGTCTGGTTCAGGTAGCTGGTGATCTCGGCATCCTCACCCCGACCGGTCTGGCCCATCTGGGTGATGCCCGCCACCTCGGTGGTGAAGCGCACGCAGCGGGTGCAGGAAATGCACCGGGTCATCGCGGTACCGACCAGCGGGCCCAGGTTCAGATCGTCCACCGCGCGCTTGGCCTCACGGAAACGGCTGAAGTCGACGCCATAAGCCATTGCCTGGTCTTGCAGATCGCACTCGCCGCCCTGATCGCAGATCGGGCAATCCAGCGGGTGGTTGATCAGCAGAAATTCCATCACACCTTCGCGGGCCTTCTTGACCATGGGCGAGTTGGTCTTGACCACCGGCGGCTGGCCTTCCGGCCCCGGGCGGAGGTCGCGCACCTGCATCGCGCAGGAGGCCGCCGGTTTCGGCGGACCGCCCACAACCTCGACCAGACACATCCGGCAATTGCCCGCGATCGACAGACGTTCGTGGTAGCAGAAGCGCGGCACCTCGATCCCGGCCACTTCGCAGGCCTGGATCAGGGTCATTGCGCCCTCGACTTCGATCTCGTGCCCGTCGATGTTGATCTTGCGGAGGTCAGACATGATCTAATTCGCCCTCAGTAGCGCGCCGATTGCGCTGTTGTTCGAAATTTCCAGCCGGCCCAGTCGGCACAGGTCGCCCGGCTTGTCATAGTTGAGGCCCAGTTCGGCCATGTACTTGCGCCCACGGTCGCGGAACCGTTCCTTTTCGACGTCGCTGTCCAGCACGGCGCGGATCTCGCTGTCGGAATAGCCCAACTCGTTGGCGCGGGCGCGCAGGCGGCGGATCTCGCCGATCCCCTTGAACAGGCGCCCGTCGATATCCTCGCAATTCTTGCGGATCTCGTTGGCCACCACGATGGTAAAGATACCGTCGGCGATCTCGGGCACCTCGCGCAGCGGCGGTTTGGCCGCAGCGGTCGAGGCGGCAACGGCCAGGCTGGCGGTGGCGGTCAGGATGGATTTGAACATGACATGTCCTTTCGGTCTGGAAGAACCAGACCGATGCATGCCGGGCCTGTTATGCAATAACAGCGCGCCCGACCGGCAGGGATATGCCGACCGTCCGCTCATGGCCGCTGACAGGTGCCTTGAAAGGTCATCTTGTCGCCCTCGATCCGCAGTTGCGCGGGGTCGCTGTCGGGGCCGACCTGCCAGTCGATCCTGGAGTTGCCGTAATTGGCGATACAGTACGAGACACCACCGTGCCGCCCCGCCTCGCGCGCGTCGTCAAAGGACTGGCTGACCTTGTCCACCGTCACCGTGAACACCGACAGCGTCGCCTTCTTGTCGACCGGCTTGGCCTTGACCGGAAAGTAATGCCCGCCGAACAGAAGCCGATTTTCGCGCTTGGTGCTGTTGCAGGCCGCCGTCACGGCAACCGCACCGATCAGCAGGGCCAGCGCGGCCCGTTGGGGGAAACGAGAGGCAGTGGGTTTGCTCATCGCGTTCACTCCGCTGCCATCGCGCCCATGCGGCCCGATTTCTGCGCCTTGATGCGATCCTCGATCTCTTCGCGGAAGTTGCGGATCAGGCCCTGGATCGGCCAGGCCGCCGCGTCGCCAAGGGCGCAGATGGTGTGGCCCTCGACCTGCTTGGTCACGTCCCACAGCATGTCGATCTCTTCCAGTTCCGCCTCGCCGCGCACCAGGCGGTCCATCACCCGCATCATCCAGCCGGTGCCTTCGCGGCAGGGGGTGCACTGGCCGCAGCTCTCATGCTTGTAGAACTTGCTCAGCCGCCAGATCGCCTTCACGATATCGGTGGATTTGTCCATCACGATCACCGCCGCCGTGCCCAGGCCCGAGCCCAGTTCGCCGCGCAGGTAATCGAAATCCATGATCGCGTCCTTCATCTTTTCCCCGCGCACGCAGGGAACCGAGGAGCCACCCGGGATCACGGCCAGCAGGTTGTCCCAGCCGCCGCGAATGCCGCCGCAATGGGTTTCGATCAGTTCCTGGAACGAGATCGACATCGCCTCTTCGACCACACATGGGTTGTTCACATGACCCGAGATGGCAAACAGCTTGGTGCCCGCGTTGTTCTGGCGGCCAAAGCCCGCGAACCATTCCGGCCCGCGCCGCAGGATGGTGGGCACAACAGCAATGGATTCGACGTTGTTTACCGTGGTCGGGCAGCCATACAGCCCCGCGCCCGCCGGAAACGGCGGCTTCATCCGGGGCATGCCCTTCTTGCCTTCGAGGCTTTCGATCAGGGCGGTTTCCTCGCCGCAGATATAGGCGCCCGCGCCGTGATGCAGATAGAGGTCGAAGTCCCAGCCCGACTTGGCGGCATTCTTGCCCAAGAGGCCCGCGTCATAGGCCTCGTCAATCGCGGCCTGCAGCGCCTCGCGCTCGCGGATGTATTCGCCGCGAATATAGATATAACAGGCGTTTGCGTTCATCGCGAAACTGGCGATCAGGCAGCCTTCGATCAGCGTGTGCGGATCGTGGCGCATGATCTCGCGGTCCTTGCAGGTGCCCGGCTCGGATTCGTCGGCATTGACCACCAGATAGGACGGGCGGCCATCGCTTTCCTTGGGCATGAAGGACCATTTCAGACCGGTGGGAAAGCCCGCGCCGCCGCGCCCGCGCAGCCCGCTGTCCTTCATCTGCTGGATGATCCAGTCCCGCCCCTTGGCGATGATGCCGGCGGTTCCGTCCCAATGGCCGCGTGCCATCGCGCCTTTCAGCGTGCGGTCGTGCATCCCGTAGAGATTGGTAAAGATCCGGTCCTGATCCTTCAGCATGCTTCCTGCCTACCTTTGGCTATCCTGACGCAGGCGCCAGAGTTGAAAAATGTTGATCACCGCATAGATGAAACCCGCAAGCGCTGCGAAATCTATCAGCAGCGCATACCGGCCCGGCAGCCCCAGCGCCGGACCGATGAACATCGACAGGACAAGCCACAGCACCATGGTCACGGCGATGACCAAGGCGATGTGGCGACCCTTGCGGGCAATGACCTGTTCCAGTTTCTCGTCCATGTTTCCAGTGCGCGCCACGGATCATGCCGTGGCGCTGTTTCCTTCGTATCGCCACGAGCCCTTGCGCGCGGCAAGTTCAGCTTCGCCCGGCAAGACCTTGGAAGGCTGAACCAATTTCATCTCTTCTTCTGCCTCGGGCTCTGCCACGGTCGCGACGGGCTCAGGCTCTGCCACGATCTCAACCGGCTCGGGCTCTGCCACGACGTTGACCACCTCAGGTTCTGCCATCGGCGCCGGCGCACTCTGGGCGACATCGGCACGAATGTCCTCGGCCAGATTGCCCCGCGCCTCGGCCTGCTGCGCGGCCGCGGTCATTCTGCCCCCCAGGTAGCCGCCCGCGGCAAAGGCCACCAGTCCGGCGACAACAGCTGTCACGAAGCTTGTCTGACCGAATACCAGGATCACACCCGCGACCACGAGCCCGCCATAGGCCGCCCGTTTCCAGACACGCGCCGTGTCTGCCGATTTGTCCGTTGAGGTCGTCATGATGTGGTCTCCCTGTTATCAGTTATTCGTCGTAAATTCCGTCCTTCTTCGCCCTTTTGGCAAATTCCGTTTCTTCGCCCGCTGCCAGTTGGCGGGCCTGATCGATCCAGCCGTCCCGTTCGATCCGGCCCTTGAACTTCAGCCGCGCATCGACCCAGGCAACCTGGGCCGGGGTCCAGGCGGCAATCTGGTCGAAATGATAGAATCCCAACTCGTTGAGCAGACCTTCGAGCTTGGGTCCCACACCCTTGAGCAGCTTGAGGTCATCGGCCCCACCTTCGCGCGCCGCGCTCAGCGTCAGCGGCTGTTCCTCGCCCGCCTCGTCGGTCGTGGTCTCGGCACCCTCGGCCTCATAACGCCATGTACCCTTGCGGCTGGCCAGTTCCTCCTGCCCCGGCAGTGCGGTCGAGGGTTTCAGCACCGGCTCAGCTGCGGGCTTGGGCGCAGGCTTCGTCTCGGCCTTGGGGGTCTGCTTGACCGCCGGTTTCGGCGCGGCGGGTGCGGGCGGCGGGCTGACCTTGCCCGCGCGGCTGGCAACCGTGCCATCCTTGCCGATCCAGGGGGTCAGCAGCGGCACCTCGGTGCCGTCGATCCGCTTGACCGTATCACCGATATCGGTGGCCAGTTGCACGCTGGCATTATAGCGGGTCTTGCCGCTGTCATATTCAGTCAGGCTGGTCAGACCCTTGAGAGGCTCGGACGCGTAACGCCCATTCTGCGGACCCGGAACCGGCACCTTGCCAGCGGCCAGCTCGTCCAGAAGCTCGCCGAACCGCTTGGCGGTCAGATCCTCGTAATAATCCTTGCCGATCTGCGCCATGGGCGCATTGGTGCAGGAACCGAGGCATTCCACCTCTTCCCAGCTGAACTTGCCATCGGCGGACAGGGTATGCGGTTTATCGGCGATCTTTTCCTTGCAGACCGCGATCAGATCCTCGGCGCCGCAGATCATGCAGGAGGTGGTGCCGCAAATCTGGATATGAGCCACGGTTCCAACCGGTTGCAGCTGAAACATGAAGTAGAACGAAGCCACTTCCAGAACCCGGATATAGGCCATGCCCAGCATGTCGGCGACGGCTTCGATGGCGGGCCGGGTCAGCCAGCCCTCCTGCTCTTGCGCGCGCCAGAGCAGCGGAATAACCGCGCTGGCCTGGCGGCCTTCGGGAAACTTGGTGACCTGCGCCTCGGCCCAGGCCTGATTGGCGGGCGTAAAGGCAAAGCTGTCGGGCTGTTCGGGATGCAGACGGCGTAGCATTGGTGTTCTTGTCCTTCTCGTTCCCGTTACGCGGCACAGGGCCCGGTGTTGATCCGGATGGAGTTCCCATCCCCCACCCGTTCGGCCTTGCCTCTCGACAGATAATTCGCGGTGATCGCCAGCGTCTGCTCGCGGCTCAGACCGGCCTGAAAATCGACCGCGCCATACTGACGCTCGTCCCGCAGCACGCAACCGACGCTGGCCACGGCATCCAGATAGTCGGCGCGCATTTCACCGGTGATCACGCCGGTGCTGCCCTCGCCCGTCGGCGCAACGTCACAAGCGGCCAGCGCGGCCAGCCCCATCATTCCGATCAAAGCGGATCGCATCGGGCTCATCTGTCGATCTCCCCGAACACAACGTCCATCGTGCCGATGATGGCGGCGACGTCGGCCAGTTGGTGGCCCTTGGCAACATGGTCCATCGCCTGAAGATGCAGATAGCCCGGCGCCCGGATCTTGGAGCGATAGGGTTTGTTGGTGCCATCGGCCACCAGATAGACGCCAAACTCGCCCTTGGGCGCCTCGACGGCGGCATAGACCTCGCCCGCGGGCACGTGGAACCCTTCGGTATACAGCTTGAAGTGATGGATCAGGCTTTCCATCGAGGTTTTCATGTCGCCGCGTTTGGGTGGGGTCAGCTTGCCGCGCGCCAGCACGTCGCCGGGGCAATCGCGCAGCTTGGCGATGGCCTGACGGATGATCGAGATCGACTGGCGCATCTCTTCCATCCGGCAGAGGTAACGGTCGTAACAGTCGCCGTTCTTGCCGACCGGTACCTGGAATTCGAATTCGTCATAACATTCATAGGGTTGTGCACGGCGCAAATCCCAGGCCAGGCCCGAGCCACGCACCATCACGCCCGAGAATCCGTATTGCAGGATCTCTTCCTCGTTCACCACGCCGATATCGCAGTTGCGCTGCTTGAAGATACGGTTCTCGGTCAGCAGGCCGTCGATATCGTCGAGCACCTTGGGGAAGGTATGGCTCCACGCCTCGATATCGTCCAACAGTGCGTCGGGCAGGTCCTGATGCACGCCGCCGGGCCGGAAATAGGCCGCGTGCAGACGCGCGCCACAGGCCCGCTCGTAAAAGATCATCAGTTTTTCGCGCTCTTCGAACCCCCAGAGCGGCGGCGTCAGCGCGCCCACGTCCATCGCCTGGGTGGTCACGTTCAGCAAGTGGTTCAGGATGCGCCCGATCTCGGAATACAGCACCCGGATCAGGCTGGCGCGGCGCGGCACCTCGACACCGGTCAGCTTTTCGATGGCCAGGCACCAGGCGTGCTCCTGGTTCATCGGCGCCACGTAATCGAGCCGGTCGAAATAGGGCAGGTTTTGCAGATAGGTGCGGCTTTCCATCAGCTTTTCGGTGCCGCGGTGCAAAAGACCGATATGCGGATCGCAGCGTTCGACGATCTCGCCGTCCAGCTCCAGCACCATCCGCAGCACGCCATGCGCCGCCGGGTGCTGCGGACCAAAGTTGATGTTGAAGTTGCGGATCTTCTGCTCGCCTGTCAGCGCGTCCTCGAAGCCCTTGCCGCCATCCATCATCTGTCTCTCCTGTCCGGGCGCCCTGCCCGGCTTGTCGTGTCGTACCGG
This sequence comes from Ruegeria alba, assembly GCF_022321465.1. NCBI lineage: Bacteria > Pseudomonadati > Pseudomonadota > Alphaproteobacteria > Rhodobacterales > Roseobacteraceae > Ruegeria > Ruegeria alba. The sequence continues at coordinate 68,427 of NZ_JAKOEM010000003.1, forward strand.
CCCGTCGGGGCGCGGCCCATGCGGGCGTCAGCGACGCGCCCGCGCATTCCGTTTTGCCGTGGCCCGCACGCGGGCACGTTCTGCCTGCGCCGCCTTGGCCGCCGCCCCCGCCAGGGCCAGTCCCAGAGCCGCCAGCGCGGCCAGTTCCCCCAGGATCGTCAGCATGTCAGCGCCGCTCCATCTCTTGCAGCTTCATGGCCATGATCCACAGCAGCACGATGACCACCGGCGAGATCACGCAGGCAAAGGGCCAGTTCCGGTTGATCCCGAAATGCGGCAGCAGCTTGATCATCGGAATGATCGTCGCAGCCGCCAATGCAATCCAGATCAGGAACTCCATGGCTTAGCCCTCTTTCTTCTCGTCTCCCGGAAGGATGTAATCGGCGCCTTCCCAGGGGGACATGAAATCGAACTGTCGGTATTCCTGCACCAGGCTCACGGGTTCATAGACAACCCGCTTTTCCGCCTCGTCATAGCGGACCTCGGTATAGCCGGTGGTCGGGAAATCCTTGCGCAGCGGATAGCCCCGGAACCCGTAATCCGTCAGGATGCGGCGCAGGTCCGGGTGGCCGGTGAACAGGATGCCGAACATGTCGAACACCTCGCGCTCGAACCAGTTGGCCGAGGGATGCACACCGGTGATCGAGGGCACCATGTCATCCTCGCGGATCGAGACCCGCAGGCGAATACGCTGGTTCTGATACATGCTGAGCAGGTGATATACCACGTCGAACCGCTTGGCCCGTTCGGGGTAATCGACAGCGGTGATATCAACCAGCGTCGAAAAGCGGCAGCTGCTGTCCGAACGCAGGAAATCCACGAAATCGACCAGGTTCGACGGCGCCACATCGACGTTCAACTCGTCAAAGGTCACATCCCAGGACAGGATGCAGTCGGCGCGTTTCAGCTCCAGATGGGTGCCCAGTTCTCTGAGTGCGTCGCTCATTTGGCTCTCTCCTCAGCGCACGATGGTGCCGGTGCGGCGGATCTTGCGTTGCAACTGCAACAGACCGTAGAGCAGCGCCTCGGCGGTCGGCGGGCAGCCCGGCACGTAGATATCCACCGGCACGATCCGGTCACAGCCGCGCACCACGGAATAGCTGTAGTGGTAATAGCCGCCGCCATTGGCGCAGGAGCCCATCGAGATCACGTAGCGCGGCTCGGGCATCTGGTCATAGACCTTGCGCAGGGCGGGCGCCATCTTGTTGGTCAGCGTGCCGGCCACGATCATCACGTCCGACTGGCGCGGCGAGGCGCGCGGCGCGATGCCGAACCGTTCGGCGTCATAGCGCGGCATCGAGGTATGCATCATCTCGACCGCGCAGCAGGCCAGACCGAATGTCATCCAGTGCAGCGAGCCGGTGCGCGCCCAGTTGATGATGTCCTCGGTCGAGGTCAGCAGGAAACCCTTGTCCTGCAACTCGGCATTCAGGGCCTGGGTGGCGACTTCCTTGTCGACGCCCGCGGTGTTGGCACCCGTCATCACTGCCATTCCAGCGCCCCTTTCTTCCATTCATAGGCAAAGCCGATGGTCAGCACGCCCAGGAACACCATCATCGACCAGAATCCCACATCGCTCATGTCCTTGAAGCCGACGGCCCAGGGAAACAGGAAGGCGATCTCCAGGTCGAAGATGATGAACAGGATCGACACCAGATAGAACCGGACGTCGAATTTCATCCGCGCATCGTCGAATGCGTTGAAGCCGCATTCATAGGCGCTGACCTTTTCGGGATCGGGATTGCGGACCGCCAGCACGACGGCGGCGAGAATCAGGACAAGTCCAAGGCCAGCGGCGACGGCCAGAAACACCAGGATCGGGAGGTATTCCCGCAACAGCTCTTCCACGAGTGGCTCCTTTCCTGCGCGCCCGCCTCGGGACGCGCCGTCAATTGGCGTGTTGACTGGACCTTCTCTACCCGCGCCCGCTCAGAGGGTCAACTGAACGAACGCGTCCTGCCACGCATATTTCGACGCAGCAGGTATCGGTTTTCAGGCATATTTTCGGTCAGACACCGGTGATCGACAGGAGATCAAACCTAAGTGTTCCATGCAGGTTTGCGCTTGTCGAAAAAGGCGCCGATTCCCTCGCGGGCCTCATCCGTCTCCCAACGGTCGACCAGCGCCCGGATGGTGCGGTCGATGACCGCGTCATCGACGCGCGGCCCCAGATCGCGGATCAGCGCCTTGGCCGAGGCGACGGCGCCGGGCGCGCAGGCCAGATAGGGTGCGACCTCGGCCTCGATCGCGGCGGCGAGATCTTCGGCAGGCACCGCGCGGGCGAGCAGACCCAGTTCCACCGCTTCGGCGGCCCCGAAGAGACGCCCCGACATGAAGACCCGGCGCGCGCGCGCCTCGCCCATGCGGGCAATGACATAGGGGCCGATGGTGGCGGGGATGATGCCCAGCCGGGTCTCGGTCAGGCCCATCTTGAGCGTGTCGACACCGATCGCGATATCGCAGACGCTGGCCATGCCGACGCCGCCGCCAAAGGCGTTGCCCTGCACCGCGCCGATCAGCGGCTTGGGCAGGCTGTTGAGCGCCTGCAACATCTCGGCCAGCTTGCGCGCCTCGACAAAGCGGGTTTCGGCATCGGCGGCCATCTGCGCCTGCATCCAGCCCAGATCGCCACCGGCGCAAAAGCTTTTGCCCGCACCGGTCAGCACCACGGCCCGTACCGCGTCGTCAGCGGCCAGTTGCGCGGCAGCGGCGCTGAGATCGGCCAGCATCTGCGCCGACATGGCATTGTGTTTCTCCGCCCGGTCGAGCGTCAGGGTGGCGACCCCGCGCGCGTCGGTGTCGATGGTGATGGTTTCGTACATGACCTCTCCTTCAGAACCGTTTTCCGGCACGGAAAACGGGCCGGAATTCTTGCAGAATTCCGGGTCTCACCCGGTGCGCATGGCGCGCGCCATCTCTGCCGCTTCGGCGATCACATCCATGTCGAGCCCGGTCTGGTAGCCCAGCCGCTCCAGATGCGCGGCAACCGCCTCGGTCGCCACATTGCCCGCCGCGCCCGGCGCATAGGGACACCCGCCCAAGCCGCCCACGGCAGCATCGAAGACCCGCACGCCCAGCGCCAGCGAGGCGTCGATATTGGCCAGCGCCCGGCCCGCCGTATCGTGGTAATGCCCCGCCAGCCGCGAGACCGGCACCCGCTCGCGCACTGCCAGCAGCATGCGCGCGATCTTGTCCGGGGTCGCCTGCCCGATCGTGTCGCCCAGCGAGATCTCGTAGCAGCCCAGCGAGAACAGCCGGTCGGCCACTTCGGCCACCTTCTCGGGCGCCACCGCGCCATCATAGGGGCAGTCGGTCACACAAGAGACATAGCCCCGCACCGGCAGATCGATATGGCGCGCGGCCTCCAGGATCGGCTCGAACCGCGCGATGCTCTCTTCGATGGTGGCGTTGATATTGGCCTTGGAAAAGCCCTCGGACGCCGAAGCAAAGACCGCAATCTCGTCTGCACGCGCCGCCAGCGCATCCTCGTAGCCGCGCATGTTCGGGGTCAGCGCCGCATAGCGCACCCCCTCGGCGCGGGTGATCCCGGCCAGCACCTCGGCAGACCCGGCCATCTGCGGCACCCATTTGGGCGAGACAAAGCTGGCCACCTCGATCCGGCGGAACCCGGCCCGGCTGAGGCAATCGACCAGCGCCACCTTCTCGGCCACCGGTATCTCGCGTTTCTCGTTCTGAAGCCCGTCGCGCGGCCCCATCTCGAAGATTTCGACCCAATCGCCCATCGCCGCACTCCTGTCCCGTTGCGCTCAGTTCACCTGCCCACCGCCGCATGTCCGCGGCGGCGCGTCAAGCCTCTTCGTCTTCCAGACGCACCAGCGCGGCACCGGCCTCGACCTGGGCGCCGGCCTCGGCCAGAACCTCGGCCACCACCCCGTCACGGGCGGCCAGCAGCGAATGCTCCATCTTCATCGCCTCCAGGATGGCGAGGCGGTCGCCCTCCTTCACCGACTGACCGGCGCTGGCAAAGACCGCCTTGACCAGGCCGGGCATCGGGGCCAGCACCACGTTTGTATCGCCACCCGCGCTGCTGTCGCGATCAAGCGGGTCGATGATGTCGAAGGGCAGACCATAGCCGTCGAACACGGTGGCCACGCCCCCCGCGACCGAGACATCGGGCATCGCCCGCCCGCCGATGCGCCAGCGCCCGTCGCGCCGTTCGGCCACCACCTGATCCGCGCCGATCTGCCAGAGCTGGCGGTCACGTCCCTCGACCTGCACATCGACGGCAATCTCCTCGCCCTGCCAGCCAAGCGTGATCGCCCGGTGCAGCGGCGCCCAGAGGGTAAAGCCCTGCTCGGCCTGATCCTCGTCCAGTCCCAGCACCGCCATGGCGGCGGCGGCCACATGGCGCGGCTCGGGCGCGGGGGCCGCGACCAGCGCGTCGATATCGCGGCCAATGAGGCCGGTATCCACATCCCCCGCGGCAAAACCCGCATGCCGGGTCAGCGCACCAAGGAAGGCCAGATTGGTGACGGTGCCGCCCACCTGCGTCCCCGCCAGCGCCCGGTCAAGCCGTGACAGCGCCACCGCGCGGGTCGGGCCGTGCACGATGACCTTCGAGATCATCGGATCGTACCAGGGGCTGATGGTGTCGCCCGCACGCACGCCGCTATCGGCGCGGCAGCCTTCGGGAAAGGCCAGATGGCTGAGCGTGCCGGTGGCAGGCAGAAAGCCCTTGGGCACGTCCTCGGCATAGAGCCGCGCCTCGAAGGCATGGCCGGTGATGCTCAGATCCTCCTGCCGGGCGGGCAGGCTCTCACCCGATGCGACGCGCAGCTGCCATTCCACCAGATCGGCGCCGGTGATCGCCTCGGTCACAGGATGTTCGACCTGCAGGCGGGTGTTCATCTCCATGAACCAGAACCGGTCGGCGCGCAGCCCTTCGGAGGCGTCGACGATGAATTCCACGGTCCCCGCGCCCTTGTAGCCGATGGCCTCGGCGGCACGCACGCCCGCCTGCCCCATCGCGGCGCGCATCTCCTCGGTCATGCCGGGCGCGGGCGCTTCTTCGATCACCTTCTGGTGGCGACGTTGCAGCGAGCAGTCGCGTTCGAACAGATGCACCGCATGGGTGCCGTCGCCGAATACCTGCACCTCGATATGACGCGGCTTGGACACGAATTTCTCGACCAGCACCGCGTCATTGCCAAAGGCGGTCTTGGCCTCGCCCCGGGCGCTGTCGAGCGCGGCGGCGAAATCCTGTGGCCGCTCGACCAGGCGCATGCCCTTGCCGCCGCCGCCCGCGACCGCCTTGATCAGCACCGGGTAACCGATGGTATCGGCGGCCCCCGCCAGATGTTCGGGATCCTGGTTGTCGCCGTGATAGCCGGGCACCACAGGCACGCCCGCCTCGTGCATCAGCGCCTTGGCGGCGTCCTTGAGGCCCATGGCCCGGATCGCGCTGGCCGAGGGACCGATAAAGGTCAGGCCCGCCGCCTCGACCGCATCCACGAAATCGGGGTTCTCGGACAGGAAGCCATAGCCGGGATGAATGGCCTGCGCACCGGTTTCCAGCGCGGCGGCAATGATCACTTCACCCTTGAGGTAGCTGTCGGCGGGAGCCGGACCGCCGATATGCACCGCCTCGTCCGCCATCGCCACATGTTTGGCGCCGGCATCGGCATCGGAATAGACCGCAACACAGGCGACGCCCATGCGCTGCGCAGTTTCCATCACGCGGCAGGCGATCTCGCCGCGATTGGCAATCAGGATCTTGTCGAACATGGGGTCGGTCCTTTTGACTCAAGGGTCGGTTCGGGGGCGCTGCCCGTCGCCATTGGGGGCAACCCAACGGCGCGGCACTGGCGCCCCCGGAATATTTTCTGCGAAACGAGGATCACATCCGGAACACGCCGAACCGCGTGTCCTCGATCGGTGCGTTGAGCGCGGCGCTGAGCGACAGGGCCAGCACATCGCGGCTCTTGCGGGGGTCGATGATGCCGTCATCCCAAAGCCGGGCGCTGGCATAAAGCGGGTGCGACTGGCGCTCGAACATCTCGAGCGTCGGGCGCTTGAACTCGGCCTCTTCCTCGGCCGACCAGCTGCCGCCCTGCCGTTCGATCCCGTCGCGCTTGACGGTCGCCAGAACGCCGGCCGCCTGTTCGCCGCCCATCACCGAGATGCGGCTGTTGGGCCAGGTCCACAGGAAGCGCGGCTGATAGGCGCGGCCCGCCATGCCATAGTTGCCAGCGCCAAACGAGCCGCCCACCAGCATGGTGATCTTGGGCACACTGGTGGTGGCAACCGCCGTCACCATCTTGGCACCATGGCGCGCGATGCCTTCGTTTTCGTATTTGCGGCCCACCATGAAGCCGGTGATGTTTTGCAGGAACACCAGCGGGATCTTGCGCTGGCTGCACAGTTCGACGAAATGCGCGGCCTTCTGCGCCGCCTCGCTGAAGATCACGCCATTATTGGCGATGATGCCGATCGGGCAACCCTTGAGATGGGCAAAACCGCAGACGATGGTCTCGCCAAAGCGCGGCTTGAACTCGTCAAAGCGCGAGCCGTCGACCAGCCGCGCGATAACTTCGCGGATGTCATAGGGGGTTTTCAGATCGGCGGGCACCACGCCCAGAATCTCCTCGGGGTCATAGGCCGGTTCCTCGGGGCTGGCCCAGTCCACCGTCAGCGGCTTGCGGCGGTTGAGCGAGCGCACGGCACGCCGCGCCAGCGCCAGCGCGTGGGCGTCATCCTCGGCCAGGTAGTCGGCCACGCCCGACAGGCGGGTATGCACGTCACCTCCGCCGAGGTCTTCGGCGCTGACAACCTCGCCCGTCGCGGCCTTGACCAGCGGCGGACCGGCGAGAAAGATGGTGCCCTGTTCCTTGACGATGATGGTGACGTCGGACATGGCGGGAACATAGGCGCCACCTGCGGTACAGGATCCCATCACCACCGCGATCTGCGGGATGCCCTTGGCGCTCATCCGGGCCTGATTATAGAAGATGCGGCCAAAATGGTCGCGATCCGGGAACACCTCGTCCTGGTTGGGCAGGTTGGCGCCACCACTATCCACCAGATAGATGCAGGGCAGGTTGTTTTCCTCGGCGATCTCCTGCGCGCGCAGGTGCTTCTTGACCGTCATCGGGTAATAGGTGCCGCCCTTTACCGTGGCGTCGTTGCAGACGACCATGACCTCCTGCCCCTCGACCCGGCCGATCCCGGCGACGACACCGGCGGCAGGAGCCGCGTTGTCATACATGTCATGGGCGGCAGTGGCGCCGATTTCGAGGAAGGGCGAGCCCGCGTCGAGCAGGTTGGCCACCCGGCGGCGCGGCAGCATCTTGCCCCGGCTTTCGTGACGGGCCCGCGATTTCTCGCCGCCGCCCAGACGCGCGGCCTCGGCCGCCGCCCCGATCTGCGCCAGCGCCTCCAGATGGGCGGCGCGGTTCGCCTTGAAGCCCTCGGAGGCGGGCATGGCCTTGGATGTGAGTTTCATGGATTGGCCTCCAGTTCTGCCGCTGCGCGGCGCTTCAATTCCTTGCGGATCACTTTACCTGTCACCGTCATCGGCAGCGCGTCCAGAAACGCCACCTCGCGCGGGTAAGAATATTGGGCGAGCCGGTCCTTGACCCAGGCCTGCAGCTCTTCGGCGCTGGCCCGGGCGCCCGGTTTCAGCACCACATAGGCCTTGACGATCTCGGTTCTGAGCGGGTCGGGCTTGCCCACCACGCCCACGGTTGCGACGGACGGGTGGGTCAGCAGGCAATCCTCGATCTCTGCCGGGCCGATGCGGTAGCCGGCCGAGGTGATCACGTCATCCTCGCGCCCGACAAAGCGGAGGTAGTCGCCCTCCCACACGCCGCGGTCACCGGTCACCAGCCAGTCGCCCCGGAACTTCTCGGCGGTGGCCGCCGGGTTGCGCCAGTATTCCAGCAGCATCGAGGCCGAACCGCGCCGCACGGCGACATCGCCCTCTCCTGTCGTGGGCTGGCCCGCATCGTCGATCACCGCAACCTCGTGCCTCGGCACCGGCTTGCCGATACAGCCCGGACGCACAGGGAAATCGGCGGCGCAGGACGACACGGTCATGTTGCATTCGGTCTGGCCGTAGAATTCGTTGATCGTCAGGCCAAAGGCGCCCTCGCCCCAGGCCAGCATCTCGGCCCCCAGCGGCTCGCCGCCCGAGGCGACCGAGCGCAGGCCGGGTATGGCCTGATCCGCCGCCTTGAGCATGCGGAGCGCGGTGGGCGGAAAGAACACGTTTTTCACCCCGCCCCGCGCGATCACATCGGCGCAGGCCTCTGCGCTGAATTTGTCCAGCCGCGCGGCCACCACCGGAATGCCCAGCGCCAGCCCCGGCATCAGCACGTCAAAGAGACCGCCGATCCAGGCCCAGTCGGCAGGCGTCCACAGGCAATCGCCCGGGCGCAGGTGGTTATGGCTGATCGAAACGCCCGGCAGATGGCCGGTCAGCACCCGGTGACCATGCAGCGCCCCCTTGGCCCGGCCGGTGGTGCCCGAGGTATAGATCAGCACCGCCGGATCCTCGGGCCTTGTATCGGCTTGCGGCACCGGTTCGCCCGGCAGCCCGATCTCGGCCGCCATCAGCGGGGTCGCCAGATCGCCCAGCAGGGTCGCGCCCTCGGCATCGGTCAGCACCAGCCGGGCGCTGGAATCCTCCAGACGGCTGCGCAATGCGTCCTGTTGGAACAACTTGAACAACGGCACCGAAATGGCACCGATATGCCAGAGCGCCAGATGCGCAGCCGCACACCAGGGCGATTGGCTGAGCAGCACGCCGACCCGGTCCCCCGGCGCCACGCGCCGCATCAGCGCCCGCGCCAGCCCCTGCACCATTTCGCTCAGGTCGCCATGCGTGATGTCGCGCCGCGCGGGTCCGGTCAGGTCGATGATCGCCAGCGCATCGGCAGGTTGCGACAGGCATTGGCGCGCCATGTTCAGACGCGCGGGCAGGTCCCAGCCGCCATCAGGGCGCAACCCCGGTATGCGCGCCGCGAATGTCATTGGACGCGACCCCCGGAAACCCCTTGAACAAAAGGGGCTATAAAGGTGTTTTTTAAATAAATATAATTTGTTACGCGGCGGAAGATAAACAAATTTTGATCCAGATCAGGGAATTCGCATCTGTCCGGGCGCAGAAACGGGTCGTCAACTAAACCAAAGGTACCCACATGACACGTATCGCTGCTGCCTTGGCGCTTTCCACAGCTCTCGTCACCCTTGCCGGACCACTCGCGGCCCAATCTCAGGGCGATTGGACCGTTGGTGTCGGTGTGGGCTATGTGAACCCAAAATCCAACAACGGCACCCTGGCCGGTGGCGCGGCCACGGTGGATGACAACACCCAGGGGATCTTTACCGTCGAATACTTCATCCGTGACAATCTGGGCATCGAACTGCTGGCCGCGACACCGTTCAAGCATGACGTCTCGATCAGCGGGATCGGCTACGCCGGGACTGTCAAACACCTTCCGCCCACCCTGTCGCTGAACTATCACTTCCCGACCAATTCCGCGTGGAAGCCCTATCTGGGTATCGGCGTGAACTATACCACCTTCTTCGAGGAAAGCTCGCCGCTGGGCACGCTGAAGCTGGATGACAGTTTCGGTGTCGCCGTCAACGCGGGCCTCGACTATCAGATCAGCGACCGCGGCGCTCTGCGTCTGAACGCGCGCTGGATCAACATCGAAACCGACGCCACCCTGAACGGTGCCGCCATCGGCACGGCCGAGATCGACCCGCTGGTGATCGGCGTCCAGTACGTGCATCGGTTCTGATCCCTCCTCGGCAAGACAGGCGGCCCGCAAGTTCCCTCGGCTTGCGGGCCGTTTGCGTTTTCAGAGCACCGTGTTCATCAGCTCGCGGCCGATCAGCATGCGGCGGATCTCCGAGGTGCCGGCGCCGATCTCCATCAGCTTGGCATCGCGGAAGATGCGGCTGACCGCGCTGTCGGACAGGAACCCGGCACCGCCCATCGCCTGCACCGCCTGATGCGCCTGCACCATCGCCTGTTCGCTGGCATAAAGACAGCAGGCGGCGGCGTCCTGACGGGTCACGTCGCCCCGGTCACAGGCCTTGGCCACCTCATAGATATAGGCGCGGGCCGAATTCATCGCCGTATACATGTCGGCGATCTTGCCCTGCATCAGCTGGAAGGTTCCGATCGGTTTGCCGAACTGCTTGCGCTCGGCCATATAGGGCATGATCTCGTCCAGACAGGCCGCCATGATGCCGGTGCCGATGCCCGCGAGCACCACGCGTTCGTAATCGAGGCCCGACATCAGCACGGCAACGCCGCGCCCCTCTTGACCCAGCACGTTTTCGAACGGCACTTCGACATCCTCGAACACCAACTCGGCCGTGTTCGAGCCGCGCATGCCCAGCTTGTCGAAATGCTTGGAGGTCGAGAACCCCTTCATCGACTTTTCGATCAGGAAGGCGGTGATGCCCTTGCTGCCCGCTTCCGGGTCCGTCTTGGCATAGACCACCAGCGTATCGGCGTCGGGGCCGTTGGTGATCCAGTACTTGTTGCCGTTCAGGCGATAGTGGTCGTTGCGCTTTTCGGCGCGCAGCTTCATCGACACGACGTCCGATCCGGCGCCCGCCTCGGACATGGCCAGCGCGCCCACATGCTCGCCCGAGACCAGGCCCGGCAGGTATTTGCGCTTTTGCTCGTCATTGCCGTTCAGCTTGATCTGGTTGACGCAGAGGTTGGAATGCGCGCCATAGCTGAGGCTGACCGAGGCGCTGGCGCGCGCGATCTCTTCGACCGCCACCACATGCGCCAGATAGGACATGCCGGCGCCGCCGAACTCCTCGGGCACGGTGATACCCAACAGGCCCAGCTCGCCCATCTCGCGCCACAGCTCGTTGGGAAACTCGTTGGCCTGGTCGATCTCGGCGGCCATCGGGCGAACCCGCTCCTGCGCCCAGCGATGCACCATGTCGCGCAGCGCGTTCACGTCCTCGCCCAGATCGAATTGCATGGTAGCTGCGAACATCGCGCTCTCCTCTCCGCATTAATGAACAACTGTTCAATAATGGCGATACCAGCGTTTTCCCCACCCGTCAACGATTCCTGCATATGAAGCATGACGGCAAAGGCGCCGTCCCTTGCGGAACGGCGCCTTTGCGGCCTCGCGGCGTTTCGCGATGTCAGGACTGGTGGACCGCCCCTACCTCGGCCCGGATGATGCGCGCGATCAGATCGCAATCCTCGAGGCTGAAGGTCAGCGGCACCCGCATGTCGACGATCCCGGCCAGCACCCGATCGCTGGCAGGCATCGGCGCGCTCTCGGCATAGCGCCAGCTGTCATAGCGCGAGGTAAAGCCCACAGGTTCAGGCGTGCCGAACCATTTCAGCTCGACCCCACGGGCAATACAGCGGCGCAGCACCTCCTGCACCTTGTCCGCCGCCCAGTCGAGCAGCAGGAACTGGATGGACGAGCCGACATAGGTCTCGGCCTCGGGCCGCTCGATCACCGTGAGGCCCGGCGTGCCACGCAAGCCCGCCTCGATCCGCTGATAGCGTTCGTTCCAGCGCGCCACCTGCGCATCCAGCGCACGCAACTGCGGCCGCAGAATCGCGGCGCGCAGATTGTCCATCCGGCCCGAGATATTGGGGGTGTGGTACTTGATGCGCTCGAACACCTCGGGCCCCGGCGCCGCCAGGTGACGTTCATAGAGCATATAGGACCCCGACATCATCACCGCCCGCGCCGCGATCTCTTCGTCATCGGTGACCAGCAGCCCCCCCTCGCCCGAGTTCACGTGCTTGTAGGTCTGGCAGGAATAGCAGCCGACCGCGCCCTGCCGCCCCGAAGGCACGCCGTTCCACGCCGCGCCCATCGTATGGGCGCAATCCTCGATCACGGTGATCCCGGCGTCGTCGCAGATCTGCATCAGCCGGTCCATGTCGCACAGATGCCCGCGCATGTGGCTCAGCATCAGCACCCTCGCCGTGCCCGCCTTGGCCTCCAGATCGTCAAGGTCGATGGTCAGGCTCTCGGTCACCCCCACAAACACCGGCCGCGCCCCCACCGAGGCGATGGCGCCGGGCACCGGTGCCAGCGTAAAGGCGTTGGTCAGCACCGCATCGCCGGGCCTCACCCCCACAGCGCGCAACGCGGTGGCCAGCGCATAGCCGCCCGAGGCCACCGCCAGACAATAGCGCGCGCCGGTTTGGGCGGCGAATTCCTGCTCCAGCAGGGCGGTCTCGCCCAACTCGCCCTTGGCCAGATTGTACCGGTGCAACCGGCCATGACGCAGCACCGCCAGTGCCGCCTCGATCGCCTCGTCCGGAATGGGTTCCTGCTGGGTGAAACTACCCGAGAATGTCTCTGTCATGACTGGTATCTGAGGCGGCGCCCGACAGGTGGTCAAGAGCCGAGATGCAGTTTTGCAAAGGCCAAATCGGGTTTTATCCGATCAGCCGGGTCACCACCTGCGGCAGGTCCTCGAACCGGTCCAGCAGCGCCTCGGGTTCCAGCGCCGCCATATCGGCCCCCGAAGGGCCGAAGGTGACAAGGATCGAGGGCACGCCAGCGGCACGCGCGGTGTTGCGGTCGGTATCGCTGTCACCCACCAGGACGCAGGCCGCCGGATCGCCCCCCGCCGCCCGCGCGGCGGCGCGCAGCGGTTCGGGGTCGGGCTTGCGCACCGGCAGCGTATCGGCGCCGATCAGCGCGGCAAAGACGTCGCGTACCCCCAGCCGTTGCAACAGCAGGTCGGCCAGCGCCTCGGGCTTGTTGGTGCAGATGCCGACGCCGTAGCCCAGACCGCGCAGGTCCTCGACCGCCTCCATCGCGCCGGGATAGAGGAAACTGTGATGGTCGATCGCCGCGCGATAGGCCTCCAGCAGCACCGGGTAATAGCGGTCAACCGTCGCCGCATCATAAGCGCCCGCGCGCTCCAGCCCGCGCGTCAGCATCATCCGCCCGCCCCGCAGTGCGATGCCTGCATCCTGCCCCGGCACCAGCACATCGCCCAGCCCCATGTCACGGAAACAGTGATTGGCCGCGGCCAGCAGGTCGCCCGAGGTATCGGCCAGCGTGCCGTCCAGATCGAAGATCACCGTGCGCATCGCGCCCCTTTCCGGGCGATGTTGCGCCCCTGCCTGTCTCTGCCCGTCCGCACAATCGCTTGCGCCCGTGCCCCCAGCGGATAAAACGGGCGCAAGCAAAACGAAAGAGAAAACGCATCATGAGCACCGCACTGGTCATTCTCGCCGCTGGCAAGGGAACCCGGATGAACTCCGAGCTGCCCAAGGTTCTGCACCCGATCGCCCAGGTGCCGATGCTGGTGCATGCGATGCGCGCCGGCGCCGTGCTGGAGCCTGAGCGCACCGTAATCGTGGCAGGCCATGGTGCCGAAGCCGTGCGCGCCGCCGCTCTGGACGAGGATGAGGGCGCAACGGTCGTCCTGCAAGAGGAACAGCTGGGCACCGCCCATGCCGTCGATCAGGCGCGTGCAGCGCTGGAGGGGTTCGAGGGCGATGTGGTCGTGCTCTATGGCGACACGCCCTTTCTGCAACCCGACACGCTGGAGCGGATGCTGGCCGCCCGCAAGACCCACGACCTGGTCATCCTCGGGTTCGAGGCCGCCGACCCCGCCCGGTATGGTCGCCTCGTGATGCAGGGCGACAGCCTGGAACGGATCGTCGAGTTCAAGGATGCCACCGAAACCGAGCGCGCGATCCGCTTCTGCAACTCGGGCCTTTTGGCCTGCAACGCGGAAACCCTGTTCGGCCTCATCGCGGCGGTGGGCAATGACAATGCCTCGGGCGAATATTACCTGACCGACGTGGTCGAGATCGCGCGCAAACAGGGGCTGGCGGTGACCGCGGTGGCCTGTGACGAGGCGCAGACGCTGGGCGTCAACTCGCGCGCCGATCTGGCAGCGGCAGACGCGATCTTTCAGGAGCGCGCCCGGGCCGAGTTGCTGGATCTGGGCGTCACCCTGATGGCGCCGGACACCGTTTATCTTGCCGCCGATACGGTGATCGGACGCGACACGGTGATCGAGCCCAACGTGGTGTTCGGCCCCGGCGTCACGGTGGAAAGCGGTGCCACCATCCGCGCATTCTCGCATCTCGAGGGCTGCCATGTCAGCCAGGGCGCGGTGGTCGGCCCCTATGCCCGCCTGCGCCCCGGTGCCGAACTGGCCGAAAATGCCCGCATCGGCAATTTCGTCGAGATCAAGAATGCCGAGATCGGCGAAGGTGCCAAGGTCAACCACCTGACCTATATCGGCGATGCCAGCATCGGCGCGAACAGCAATATCGGCGCCGGGACCATCACCTGCAATTATGACGGCGTGATGAAGCACCGCACCACCATCGGCGCCAATGTCTTTATCGGCTCGAACACGATGCTGGTGGCGCCGGTCACCTTGGGCGACGGTGCGATGACCGCGACCGGCACCGTGGTGACCCGCGATGTCGAACCCGACGCGCTGGCCGTTGCCCGCACCAAGCAGGAGAACAAGCCCGACCGCGCGCGCAAGCTGTTTGACATGCTGCGCGCCAAGAAGGCCCGCAAGCAGAAAGACACCTGACGCGCCTCTGCCTGCGACAGGTTCACGACAACCGGCGCCCGCGCCGGTTGTCACTACCCCGCCCGTGGAGGACGCCATGCTCAGCCCCTATCTCGACCAGATCCGCGCCCATGCCGACCCCGAACGCGCCGCCGAGATGGCCGCCTATCACAAGGCTCCGCGCGTCTATCTGGGGGTCGCCAACCCGGTGCTGAACGATCTGAGCCGGGCCTGGCGGCAACAGTTGGCTGTTCCCGACCGGGTGGCGCTGGCCAAGGCGCTTTGGCAGACCGATATCCACGAGGCGCGGGTGGCTGCCGCCAAGCTATTGACCCAGGCCCGCATCCGCCCTGAGGACGCGGTCTGGGACCTGCTGCTGTCGTGGCTGCCCGATTTCGATGCCTGGGCAATTGCCGATCATGCGGCGATGGCGATGCAGAAACGGCTGGTGGCCGATCCGGCGCGGCTGGACCAGGTCGAAGACTGGACCCGCTCGGACCACATGTGGACCCGGCGCGCCGCGCTGGTAACCACCCTGCCCTGGGCCAAGATGAGCAACCCCAAACCCGCCGATACCGCCGCGCGCGACCGCATCCTGGGCTGGGCGGCGGATTATGTGCCCGACCGCGACTGGTTCATCCAGAAATCGGTGGCCTGGTGGCTGCGCGACCATTCCAAGCACGATCCCGAAGCGGTGCGCGCCTTTCTGGCCGAACACGGCCCCGCCATGAAGGCATTTGCCCGCAAAGAGGCGGGCAAATACCTGAAAGCTCAGTTGGAATAGACGTCGAGTTCCACCAGCTCGTCGATCGGCGCCAGCAGCGCCCGCATCGCCTCAAGTGACAGGCGGCTGCCGCTGCCCGGATCGCCGCCGCCAGGAATCAGGGTGACATGGGCGATGGCGCCCGTCTTGCGCACCACTACACGGCCATTGCGCTCCTGCTCGACCAGCGCGGTCTCCATCCAGCGGCCCGGAATCGTGGGATCGCCCAGACCGGCCACGGTCTGTCGCGCGCCCTCCCATCCGGGAAGGATGTCGGCAGGTGGCGCGGCCGTTTCGGCCTCGGGCGTTGCGGCCTCGGCGGCCTCTTCGGGCGCGGTTTCGGCCTGCGGCGCGGCGGTGGTTTCCGGGGCCTTGTCGCCCCCGAACAGCTTGTCGGTGGTGGTGCGCACGCGGTCACAGCCCGCCAGCGCCACGAGGGAAATCAGAACCAGGTATCTCATGGCCCGACCCTAGCGCCAGAGAGCGGGCCTGCGCCAGCCCAAACCCACATCGCCCTTGCCGCTGGCAGCGACCCGCTTTACCTATGTCGCCATGACAGCTCCGCTTATCGACCCGTTCCAGCGCGCCATCACCTATCTGCGCGTCTCCGTCACAGACCGCTGCGATTTCCGCTGCGTCTATTGCATGTCGGAAAACATGACCTTTCTGCCCAAGAAAGAGCTTCTGACGCTGGAAGAGCTGGACCGCATGTGCTCGACCTTTGTCCGCATGGGAGTGGAGAAGCTGCGTATCACCGGCGGCGAGCCGCTGGTGCGTCGCGACATCATGACCTTTTTCAACGGCATGACACGGCATCTGGACAGCGGCGCACTGAAAGAGCTGACACTGACCACCAATGGTTCGCAGCTGGAGCGCTTTGCCGATCAGCTTTATGCCGCGGGCGTGCGCCGGGTGAATGTCTCGCTTGATACGCTGGACGATCAGAAATTCGCCGACATCACCCGCTGGGGCCGCCTGCCGCAGGTTCTGCGCGGCATCGACGCGGCCCAGCGGGCAGGCCTCAGGATCAAGATCAACGCGGTGGCGCTCAAGGGCTTCAACGAGGAAGAACTGCCGCGCATCACCGAATGGTGCGCCGAACGCGACATGGACCTGACCTGGATCGAGGTCATGCCGATGGGCGATATCGGCAACGAGAACCGGCTGGGCCAGTTCTGGTCGCTCAAGGACGTGCGCGCGGAGTATGAAAACCACTACCGTGTCACCGACCTGTCCGAACGCACCGGTGGCCCGGCGCGCTATGTGCGGCTGGAGGAGACCGGGCAAAAGATCGGCTTCATCACCCCGCTCAGCCATAATTTCTGCGAAAGCTGCAACCGGGTGCGCCTGACCTGCACGGGTGAGCTGTATATGTGCCTCGGCCAAGAGGACATGGCCGACCTGCGCAAGCCGCTGCGCGACCATCCGGGCAGCGAGGAACCGCTGGAACAGGCGATCCGTGCCGCTATCGGGCTGAAACCCAAGGGCCATGATTTCGACTATTCCCGCCAGCAGGTCGACGGCAGGATGTCCCGGCACATGAGCCACACGGGCGGCTGACCGTGTCCGGCCCCGGCCTGTCGCCGACCCCGCTCTATCATCTTTATCGCGCGGCCTCGTCGGTGCTGGTTCCGTTTGCGTGGCGCGCGGTCCGCAAAAAGCTGCGCCGCGCCGAAGTGCCCTTGGAGCGTCAACACGAGCGGCTGGGCCATGCCAGCCTGCCACGCCCCCCAGGTCGGCTCGTTTGGTTCCATGCCGCCAGCGTCGGCGAGAGCCTGTCGGTGCTGCGCCTGATCACCCGCATGGGCGAGCGGCTGCCGAACCTCGAGTTCCTGATCACCTCGGGTACGCCCACCTCGGCCGATCTGATCGCGCGGCGGATGCCGCCGCGCTGCCGTCACCAGTTCGCCCCACTCGACGGGCCGGGCCCTGTGGCGCGCTTCTATCGCCACTGGCGCCCCGACGCGGCGGTGTTTGTCGAAAGCGAGCTTTGGCCGCGCATGATCGTCGAGGGCGCCCGCGCCGGAGTGCCGCTGGCCCTCTTGAATGCCCGCCTGTCCGAGAAATCGGTGCGCGGCTGGCAACGGTTCCCCTCGACTGCGCGCTTTCTCCTCGATCGCTTTCGCCTGTTCCTGACCCAGAACCGGCAGACCGCCGACAACCTGATCGCCATGGGCGCCGACCCGGCGCGGGTCACGCCTGGCACCAACCTCAAGGCTATGGCCGGGCCGCTGCCGGTCGATACCGCCCTGCTGACAGAGATGCGTGCCGCCATCGGTCCCCGCCCGATCTGGGTCGCCAGTTCCACCCATCCGGGCGAGGAAGAGGTGGTGCTGGAAGCGCATCGCCAATTGCTGGCCGACCACCCTGACCTGTTGCTCTTGCTGATCCCGCGCCACCCCGAGCGCGGCACTGAAGTGTCGACGCTGATAACAGGTGCCGGACTCACATCCGCCCGCCGCAGCATCGGCGAGAGCATCACCCCCGGCACGCAGGTCTATCTGGCCGACACGCTGGGCGAGACCGGCACCTGGTACGCGCTTTGCCCGCTGGTCTTCCTCGGCGGCTCGCTGCGCGAGATCGGCGGCCATAACCCGTTCGAACCGGCCCAGACGGGCGCGGCGGTGATTACTGGACCGGGCTATTTCAACTTTGCCGAAACCTTTCAGCCATTGATTGCGAGCGGTGGCGCCATAGAGGTAACAGGCGCCGCTCCGCTGGCCCGCGCCGTCCGCCGCTGGCTGGACGATACAGAGGCGTTTGACACCGCCCGCACCCAGGCGCGCGCACTGGTCGCCGCGCAGGAAACCGCGCTGGAGGGGGTCATCGACACGCTCACAACCCGGCTGGGACTGGATTGATGCCCGATCTCTTCGTCACCAATTTCAACCGCAACTTCACCGGCGTCTCGGCCACGGCGGCAAATGTGATCCGACAGCAGGTCGCGACCCACGATCTGGCGTTGGTGGGCCACGCCCTGCCCGGCTGCCCCGCACCGATCAGCGCCCGCGCCGCCCGCGCGCTGTCGCGCACGCCGCCGCCGGGCAAGCCCTTTGCCATCTGGCATGTGCGCCGCAACCCCGAGATGCAGACCGCGCTCTGGGCGCGCGACGTGCTGCGCCTGCCGATCCGTATCGTCTTTACCTCGGCCGCGATCCGGCGGCATTCGGCCTTTCCGCGCTGGCTGATCAGCCGGATGGATGCGGTGGTGGCCACCTCGGACGCGGCGGCAAGCTTTGTCCCGCATGTGCGCGCGGTGGTGCCCCATGGCGTCGATACAGATCGCTTCTCCCCCGCCCCCGACCGCCCCGCCGCCTGGGCGGCGCAGGGCTATGGCGGCGACTTCGGCATTGCCACCATCGGGCGGGTGCGCCCGGAGAAGGGCACCGATCTCTTTGTCGAGGCGATGCTGCGCCTCTTGCCCGAAATGCCGGGCGCGGTGGCGCTGGTGGTGGGCCGCGCCACCAAGGAACACCAGAAATTCGCCCTGACCCTCAAGGACAAGGTGCAGCGCGCCGGCATGATCGACCGCATTCGTTTCATCGACGAGGTGCCGCCCGACCGCCTGCCGGACCTGATGCGCGCCCTGTCGCTGGTGGTGCAACTGCCCCGCTACGAGGGCTATGGCATGGTCCCGCTCGAGGCGATGGCCTCGGGCGTGCCCTTTGTCGGCTCGGACACCGGCTTTTTTCGCGAATTCTCGGCCCAGGGCCGCACCGGGCGGGTGGTGCCGCTGGAAAATCCGAGCCAAGGGGCCGAGGTTGCCCGTGCGCTGCTGGTTGACGAGGATATCCACGGTGCCGCCGCCCTTGCCGCCCGTGAGATCGCGGTCGAGAGTTTCAGCGCCGCGCGCGAGGCCGCGGGGATCGAGGAAGTCTATCAACAGCTCTGGTCGCAGGCTGCCCCCAAGGCCTGACCCGGCCAGATGCGCAAACCGGAGGCAGGACGGCCGAAATCAAGCCCCGTTTACACAGGTACCTGCGTGAAAAAATTGACTAATCGGTAAAATAATGCTCCGCTTCCTGAAAAAAGCAGGAGAGGATCATGAAGAACACATCAATCACGCGCAGGGTCATGCTTGCTGCGGCAGTCGCAGCTTCGGCCCTGATGACGGCGGGGGCTGCCGCCGCCGAAAAGGTCAAGGTCGCGGCCATCTACACGTTGCCGGTCGAACAGCAATGGATCAGCCGCATTCACAAGGCGCTGAACACCGCCGCCGACCGCGGCGATATCGACTATACCTTCTCGGAGAATGTCGCAAATACCGATTATGAAAGGGTAATGCGCGAATATGCCGAACAGGGTGCACAACTGATCGTGGGCGAGGTGTTCGGTCTGGAACGCGCCGCACGCAAGGTGGCCAAGGACTATCCCGACACCGCCTTTCTGATGGGATCGTCCTTCGGGCCGGTGGCACCGAATTTCTCGGTCTTCGACAACTGGATCCACGAACCCAGCTATCTGACCGGCATGGTGGCCGGTGCCGCCACCGAATCGAACGTGATCGGCATGGTCGGCGGCTATGCCATCCCCGAGGTGAACCGGCTGATGCATGCGTTCATGGACGGCGCGCGCTCGGTCAACCCCGACGTCAAGTTCATCGTCAATTTCATCGACAGCTGGTATGACCCGCCCAAGGCCAAGGAAAGCGCCTTTGCGATGATGGATGCGGGCGCGGACGTGATGTATGCCGAACGCTTTGGCGTCTCTGACGCCGCGGTCGAGCGCGGCGTCAAGGCGGTCGGCAACGTGATCGACACCTCGGGCGATTATCCCGGCACCATCGTCGCCTCGGCGCTGTGGCACATGGAGGCCACCATCGACAAGGCGATCGAGAATGTCGCGGGTGGCAGTTTCGAGGCCGCCGATTATGGCCAGTACAGTTTCATGGCCTATGGCGGCGGTTCGCTGGTGATGGACGAGACCCTGGTCGCACCGGAAACGGTCACGGCGGTCAAGGCCAAGGAAGCCGAGATTCTGGACGGCCTGTTCCGTGTCAACGTGAACGACGACCGCCCGGTCTCGGACAACTGATGAAAGCGGGGCTGGCGGGGTGACCGCCAGCCCGTTTCCCCATGACGGATAGAACGGTTCTCAGGCTGAACGGGCTCAGCAAGCGCTTTGGCCCGGTGGTGGCCAATGACGATGTCAGCCTGTCGCTGGCGCGCGGCGAGGTGCTGGCGTTGCTGGGCGAAAACGGCGCGGGCAAGACCACGCTGATGAACATGCTGTTCGGGCATTACCTGCCCGACGCGGGAACAGTCGAGGTGGCGGACGAGGCCGGGCATCTTGCGCCCCTGCCGCTGGGCCATCCGCAGGCGGCGCTGGCCGCCGGCGTGGGCATGGTGCACCAGCATTTCACCCTGGCCGAGAACCTGAATGCGCTGGACAACATCACGCTGGGCGCGGAACCGCTGCGCGCGATCCGCCGCGACCGGCGCGGCGCGCGGACACGGATCGAGGCGATCATGGCCCATAGCGGGCTCAAGGCGCCGCTGAACGTGCCGGTGGGCCGCCTTTCCGTGGGCGAGCGGCAGAGGGTCGAGATCCTCAAGGCGCTTTATCGCGATGCCCGCATCCTGGTGCTGGACGAACCCACCGCGGTGCTGACCCCGCAAGAGGCCGATACGCTGTTTGCCAGCATCAAGGCGATGACGACCGAGGGCCTGTCGGTGATCTTCATCTCGCACAAGCTGCGCGAGGTGCTGGCCTTTTCCGACCGGATCGCGGTGCTGCGCCATGGGCGCAAGGTGGGAGAGATGGCCACATCCGAGGCCGACGAGGCGGCGATTGCCCGGATGATGGTGGGCGCCGACACCCCCCGCATCGCGCGCAGCGCCATGGCGCCGGGTGCCCCGGTGCTGCATTTGCAGGGGGTTTCGGTCGCGGGCCGGTCCCAGCGCGACAGCCTGAAACAGGCCGATCTGACCGTGCATGCCCATGAGATCCTTGGCGTTGCGGGTATCTCGGGCAACGGGCAAAGCGCGCTGGCCAACGTGATCTCGGGCCTTTCCGTCCCCACCGCCGGGCATATCCGGGTGGATGGGAGCGAGATCCCCCGTCCCTCTCCCGCCAGGATGGTGCGCGCCGGTGTCGGGCGCATCCCCGAGGACCGCCATCACGAGGGCATCGTCGGCGCCATGAGCGTGGCCGAGAACATGGTGATCGAGAGGCTTGACGACCCGCAGGTGCAATCGCGCGGGCTGCTCCGGCGCGAGGCGATCGCGACCCATGCCGAGGAACTGGCCCGTGCCTATGACGTGCGTGGTCCGGGCGTGACGGCACCTGCGCGGCTGCTCTCTGGTGGCAACATCCAGAAACTGATCCTTGCGCGGGTGTTCGAACGCGCGCCCCGCCTGATCCTGGCCAACCAGCCGACACGCGGCCTGGACATGGGGGCGGCGGCCGAGGTCGGGCGGCGCCTGCTCGAGGCCCGCGAACGCGGCGCCGGGATCGTGCTGATTTCCGAGGATCTGGACGAGATCCTGGGCCTGGCCGACCGGGTCGTGGTGATCCGCGACGGCCAGATTGTCGAGACCGGCAGCCATGACCGCGAGCGGATTGGATTGATGATGGCAGGAGAGGCGGCATGATCCGGATTGAACCGCGCCAACACAGGTCGCGCACCATGGACCTGGGCATTCCGGTGCTTTCTGCCGTGATCGCGCTGGCCTTTGCCGCCATTCCGCTGATGGCGGCGGGCGCCAACCCGATCACGGCCTATGGCGAGATGGTCAAGGGCGTCTTTGGCTCGGTCTTTGCCCTGTCCGAGATGCTGACCCGCGCGACACCGCTGATCTTTACCGGACTGGCCGCCGCGCTGGCCTTTCGCGCCAAGCTCTGGAACATCGGAGCCGAGGGGCAGCTTTACCTTGGCGCCATGGCGGCGGTGGCGGTCGGCGCCGGCTGGCTCGACCTGCCGGGGCTGGTGCTGGTGCCGCTGATCGTGATCCTTGGTGCTGCGGCCGGGGCGGCGGGCATGGCGGTGCCGACCTACCTCAAATCGCGCTTTGGCGCCGACGAGGTGGTGACCACGCTTCTGTTGAACTTCATCATCCTGATTTTCCTGCAAATGATGCTCGAAGGACCGCTCAAGGATCCGATGGGGCTCGGCTGGCCGCAATCGGCGCCGATCCTCGACCAGGGCATGCTGCCGCCACTGATGGACCGGATGCGGGTGCATTCCGGGCTGATCCTAGCGCTGGTTCTGGCGGCGGTGGCGCAGTTCATGCTGGCGCGCTCGGTCTGGGGGTTCCGGCTGCGCGCGGTGGGCGAGAACGCCGCCGCCGCCCGCCATGCCGGGATCAACGTCAACCGTTCGCTGTTTGGCGTGGCGATCATCTCGGGCGGGCTGGCCGGGCTGGCGGGCGTCAGCGAGGTCGCGGGCCTCAAGGGTTATCTGACCGCCGACCTGTCGCCCGGTTTCGGCTATACCGGCATCGTGGTGGCCATGCTGGCGGGCCTGTCGCCGGTGGGGGTGGTCATCGCCGCCCTGTTCATCGCCTCGGTCTTTGTCGGAGCAGACAGCATGAGCCGGGCGATGGGAGTATCGTCCTTTCTGGCCGATCTGGTGGTGTCGATGTCGCTGCTCTGCGTTCTGGTGGGCGGCTTCATCGCCCGCTACCGGATCATCCGCTCGGGCACGGGAAGGGCCGCGTCATGATGGACATCTTGAACATCCTGCTCAGCGAAAGCTTCTGGGCCGCAAGCCTGCGGATCGCGACCCCGCTGATCTTCGGCGTGCTGGGCGCGCTGATCTGTGAACGCGCGGGCGTGCTGAACCTTGGTATCGAGGGGATATTCGTGGTCGGCGCCATGTGCGGCTGGATGGCGGTCTGGCTGGGCGCGGGCCTGTGGGGCGGCGTGTTGGTGGCGGCGCTGGCCGGGGCCTTCTTTGGCCTGCTGCACGCGATCCTGACCGTGCCGCTGGGCCTGTCGCAACATGTCTCGGGCCTTGGCATCACCTTGTTTGCCACCTCGGTCAGTTATTTCACCTATCGCACCGCGCTGCCCAATGTCTCGTCCCCTCCCCGGATCGAGCCGTTTCAGCCGCTGGACCTGCCGATGCTGTCCGATCTGCCCTTCCTCGGGCCGGTCCTGTTTCAGCAGACGGCGCTGACCTGGCTGGCACTGATGATGGTTGGGCTGGTCTGGTACGTGCTGAACCGCACCGCGCTGGGGGTGGCCATTCAGGCGGTGGGCGACAATCCCGACAGTGTCGATGCGCAGGGCCTGTCGGTCTATGGGCTGCGGATCGGTGCCATCGTGGCGGGGTCGGCGCTGATGGCGCTTGGCGGCGCCTTCCTGACGATGAGCGCGTTCGACGCCTTCTTTTTCGGCATGGTCAACGGACGCGGCTGGGTCTGTATCGCGCTGGTGATCTTTGCCAGCTGGCGACCGGGCAAGGCGCTGTTCGGGGCGCTGTTGTTTGGCGCCTTCGATGCACTTCAGGTCCGTTTGCAGACCGAGATGGGTGCGCTGGTGCCGGGACAGGTGTTCCTGATGGCGCCCTATATCCTCTCCATCATCGCCCTTGTCATCGCCGCGCGCTCTGCCGACTATCCGCGCGCATTGCTGCAACCCTGGTTCAAGGGCCAACGATAGGAGCCTGCCATGTTCGACCTGATCGTCAAGAACGCCAATCTGCCCGACGGGCAGAGCGGCGTCGATATCGCCTGCAAGGATGGCCTGATCGCCGCCGTCGAACCCGGCATCACCGCCGAGGCGGGCACGGTGATCGAGGCGGGCGGCAACCTGGTCTCGCCGCCCTTTGTCGATCCGCATTTCCACATGGACGCAACCCTGTCGCTGGGCACGCCGCGCATGAACGTCTCGGGCACGCTGCTGGAGGGGATCGCGCTGTGGGGCGAGTTGAAGCCGATCCAGTCGATCGATGACATCATTGCCCGCGCGCTGCGCTATTGCGATCTGGCGGTGGCCAAGGGGATCGGCGCGATCCGCAGCCATGTGGACACCTGCGACGACGAATTGAAAGGCGTGCAGGCCCTTCTGGAGGTGCGCGAGCGGGTCAAGGACCGGCTCGACCTGCAACTGGTGGCCTTTCCCCAGGACGGGGTGCTGCGCGACCCGACCGCGATGGCCAACACCGTGCGGGCGCTGGACATGGGCGTCGATGTGGTGGGCGGCATCCCGCATTTCGAGCGCACCATGGCCGATGGCGCCGAAAGCGTGCGCCTCTTGTGCGAGATCGCGGCCGAGCGCGGGTTGATGGTCGACATGCATTGCGACGAGAGCGACGATCCCCTGAGCCGCCATATCGAGACGCTGGCCTATGAGACCCGGCGCCTGGGCCTTCAGGGCCGGGTGGCGGGTTCGCACCTGACCTCGATGCACTCGATGGACAACTACTATGTCTCGAAACTGATCCCGCTGATGGTCGAGGCCGGGGTTCATGCCATCCCCAACCCACTGATCAACATCATGTTGCAGGGCCGGCACGACAGCTATCCCAAACGGCGCGGCCAGACGCGCGTGCGCGAGCTGCGCGATGCGGGCATCACCGTGGGCTTCGGCTCGGATTGCGTGATGGATCCGTGGTATTCTCTGGGCCGCGCCTGCATGCTCGACGTGGCTTTCATGGGGCTGCATGTGGGGCAATTGTCCAGCCGCGCCGACATGGACTGGTGCTTTGACGCGGTCACCGAGAATTCGGCCCGGATCATGGGGCTCGACGGTTATGGTCTGGCCAAGGGCTGCGCCGCGAATTTCGTGCTGTTACAGGCGCGCGACCGGATCGAGGCGATCCGCCTGCGCGCCCATCGCCTGGCCACCATCCGCAAGGGCGCGGTGATCTGCCGCTCGGCTCCGGTAACCCATGAACTGGCTGGCACGGATGGCTGGTCGGGACTGGACGAGACCGCATTCGCACCACCGCAGACCGGGTAACGATCTGGGTGGCACGCGCCTTGCGAGGCTATGGGAGAGGCGGCGCCTCTCCCTGTTTCTTGCTCAGGCGGCGGGCATCCGCTGTTCGACGATCTCGGCCCACCAGCTGCATCCCGCCGGAATGGCCTCGTCGTTGAAGTTGTATTCGGGGTGATGCACCATCGCGGTGTCGCCATTGCCGACCAGAATATAGGCGCCGGGGCGTTCCTCCAGCATATAGGCGAAATCCTCGCCGCCCATGACCAGCGCCGCCTCGTCACAGCCGCCCGACACATCGCGTGCCACCTTTGCGGCGAACTCGGTCTGCTCGTCCGAGTTCACCATCACCGGATAGCCCCGGATATAGCGGATATCGGCGGTACCGCCGAAGGTGGCCGCGATGCCCGAACAGATCTCGTTGATACGCTTCTCGGCCAGATCGCGCATGTCCCTGGACATGGTGCGCACGGTGCCCTTGATCTGCACCCGTTGCGGGATGACGTTGAACGCCTTTGACGAGGTCTCGAACGAGGTGACCGAGACCACCACCTGATCAATCGGGTCAGCGTTACGGCTGGCGATGGTTTGTAGCGCCAGCACCGCCTGAGCGGTCATCACCGTGGTGTCGATCGTGTCATGCGGTTTGGCCGCATGGCCGCCGCGTCCCTCGAAGGTGATGTCGAACTGGTCGGTGGCGGCAAAGAAGGCACCGGGCCGGATCGCGAAACTACCCACGGGCGCGCCGGGCCAGTTGTGCATGCCGTAAACCTCCTGGATGTTCCAGCGGTCCATCATGCCATCCTCGCACATCTCGCGACCGCCACCGCCGCCCTCTTCGGCGGGCTGGAAGATCACCACCACGGTACCGTCGAAATTCCGGGTCTCGGCCAGGTATTTGGCCGCCCCCAACAGCATCGCGGTATGGCCGTCATGGCCGCAGGCATGCATG
The DNA here is from genome assembly GCF_022321465.1 of Ruegeria alba. Taxonomy (NCBI): domain Bacteria; kingdom Pseudomonadati; phylum Pseudomonadota; class Alphaproteobacteria; order Rhodobacterales; family Roseobacteraceae; genus Ruegeria; species Ruegeria alba. The sequence continues at coordinate 94,544 of NZ_JAKOEM010000003.1, forward strand.
GCGTTGGGCGTTTTCGAGGCATAGTCGAGCCCGGTCTGTTCGTGGATCGGCAGCGCGTCCATGTCGGCGCGCAACCCGATCACCTTGCCCTTGCTGTCGCTCTTGCCCTTGATGACACCGACAACGCCGGTGCGGCCGATGCCAGTGACCACCTCGTCACAGCCGAACTCTTGCAATTTTTCGGCAACCAGCGCGCTGGTCCGATGGGTTTCGAACAGGATTTCCGGGTTCTCATGGATATCCCGGCGCCATTCTGTGATCTCGGATTGCAATTCTGCAAAGCGGTTCTTGACGGGCATAGTGTGTTTCCTCTTGCGTCACATCAGGGATTAAGCGGCATTCGCTGCTCGGCCAGCGTGGCGAACCAGCTGCATCCGGCGGGGATGGCCGCGTCGTTGAATTCATAGGCGGGGTGGTGCAGATCGGCGCTGTCGCCATTGCCCAGAAAGATGAAGGCGCCGGGGCGTTCGGCCAGCATATCGGCAAAATCCTCGCCCCCCATCACCGGGTCGATCTCCAGCGGCGCCTGGCCGGTCACAGCCCGGGCCGCCTCGGCCGCATGGGCCGCACCGGGGGCCGGGTTGCTGGTGACCGGCACCAGCTGCATGTAGTTCAGCTCGGCCGTTGCGCCATGCGCCTCGGCTGTGGCACGGGCCACCTCGGCGATGCGTGCACGGATCCGCGCCTGCACCTCGGGGTGCAGGTAGCGCACCGTTCCCTTGATCAGAGCGCTGTCGGCGATGACGTTATGAGCGTCGCTGTCGGTGCGCAGCGAACAGACCGACAGCACCGCCGGTTTCAGCGGATCGACATTGCGCGCCACCACCTGTTGCAGGGCCACGGTCAGTTGCGCTGCGGCCAGCGTGGCATCGGCGGTCAGATGCGGCATGGCCCCGTGCCCGCCACGGCCCTGCACCCGGATTTCAAAGAAATCCGTGGCCGCCATCATCGGCCCTTCGCGTAAGCCGAACTGGCCCGCCGGCAGGCCGGGCCAATTGTGCAGGCCATAGACCTCGGTCACGCCGTGGCGGTCCATCACCCCGTCGGCCAGCATCGCCTTGGCGCCGCCGCCGCCCTCTTCGGCGGGCTGGAACAACAGCACCACGGTGCCGTCGAAATTGCGGGTCTCGGCCAGATATTGCGCCGCGCCCAGCAGCATTGCTGTATGCCCGTCATGGCCGCATGCATGCATCTTGCCCGGATGGGTCGAGGCATGCGGCAACCCGGTCGCCTCGGTGATCGGCAGCGCGTCCATATCGGCGCGGAACGCCATCACCCGGCCCGAGCCGGTTTGGCGTCCGTGAATAACGCCGACAACGCCGGTCTGCCCGACCCCGGTTTCCACCATGTCGCAGCCAAAGGCGCGCAGCCGCTCGGCCACCAGCGCACTGGTACGGTGCTCTTCAAAGCGGGTCTCGGGATGGGCATGGATGTCACGTCGCCATTCGGCGATCTGATCCTGCAACTCGGCAAATCGGTTTCTGACCGGCATCGGCGGGGTCCTTCTCAGGCGGCGGGCATGCGGCGTTCGACCATTTCGGCGAACCAGCTGCATCCGGCCGGGATGATCTCGTCGTTGAAATCGTATTCGGGGTGATGCAGCCCGGCGCTGTCGCCATTGCCGATCATGATGAAGGCGCCGGGGCGCGCCTCCAACATGAAGGAGAAATCCTCGCCCCCCATCACCATGCGCGCCTCGCCACAACCGCCCGAGACCGCCGTGGCCACCTCGGCGGCGAAACGGGTGGGTTCCTCGGCATTCACCGTCACCGGCACGCCGCGTTCGTAATTCACATCAGCCTTGCCGCCAAAGGTGGCGGCCACGCCCTGCACCACCTCGCCAAGACGCCGTTCAATCAGGTCGCGCATCTCGCCGGAATGGGTGCGCACGGTGCCCCGGATGGTGGCGGCCTGCGGGATCACGTTGAACGCCTTGGACGAGGTCTCGACCGAGGTGACCGACAGAACCGCCTGCAGGATCGGGTCGGTATTGCGCGACACCACGGTTTGCAGCGCCACGATCATCTGCGACAGCATCACCGTGGTATCGACTGTCTCATGCGGTTTGGCCGCGTGGCCGCCGCGCCCTTCGAGATGGATTTCGAACGTGTCGGCAGCGGCCAGCAGCGGACCGGGCCGGATCTTGAACTGGCCGGCGGCCAGGCCCGGATTGTTGTGCATGGCATAGACCTCCTGCACCCCGAACCGGTCCATCATGCCATCCTTGACCATCGCCTCGGCGCCGTTTCCGCCCTCTTCGGCGGGCTGGAAGATCACCACCACGGTGCCGTCGAAGTTGCGGGTCTCGGCCAGGTACTTGGCCGCGCCCAGCAGCATCGCGGTATGGCCATCATGGCCGCAGGCATGCATCGCGCCGGGAATGGTCGAGGCATGTGGCAGCCCGGTCTGCTCCTGCATCGGCAGCGCGTCCATGTCCGCGCGCAGCCCCACGACCCGCCCCGCCGTGTCGCTCTTGCCCCGGATCACACCGACAACGCCGGTGCGGCCGATGCCGGTGACCACCTCGTCACAGCCGAATTCGCGCAGCTTGCCGGCCACCAGCGCGCTGGTCCGGTGGGTTTCGTACAGGATCTCGGGGTGCTGGTGGATGTCCTGCCGCCAGCCCGCGATTTCCTCATGCATCTCCGCCAGGCGGTTCTTGATCGGCATCTTGTTCTCTTCCCCGTCTTTTTAGCAGCTCAGCGCGCGGGCATGCGGCGTTCGACCATCTCGGCATACCAGCTGCTACCCGCCGGGATCGCCTCGTCATCGAAGTTATAGGCCGGGTGATGGCATTGCGCCGTGTCCCCGTTCCCAAGGAAGATATAGGCGCCAGGCCGTTCTTCCAGCATAAAGGCGAAATCTTCGCTGGGCATTATCGGGTCGACGGCATCATCCACCGCGCCTGAAACGGCAAGCGCGGCCTCGGCGGCATGCTGCGTTTCGGTCTCGCTGTTGATGGTGGCGGGATAGCCGGGGGTCCAGATCACCTGCGCCGTGGCACCATAGGCCGAGGCGATATCCTCGGCCACGCGGCGCACCCGCGCCTCGGCCAGGGCGCGGTATTCGGGATCAAGCGTGCGCACCGTTCCGCACAGCCGCGCGGTATGGGCGATGATGTTCGAGGCGACGCTGTCCGTCTCGAACGTGCCGACGGTCAGCACCACCCGCTTGATCGGGTCCACGTTGCGCGAGACGATGGAATGCAGCGAGACCACGATCTGCGAGGCCACCAGCGTGGTGTCGACGGCATCATGCGGGGCGGCGGCATGGCCGCCCTTGCCGGTCACCACGATCTCGAACTCGTCGGACGAGGCCAGAAGCGCGCCGGGCCGGATCGCGAATTGCCCGACCGGCAGGCCCGGCGTGTTGTGCATGCCGTAAACCTCCTGGATGTTCCAGCGATCCATCATGCCATCGGCGCACATTTCGCGGCCACCGCCGCCGCCCTCTTCGGCGGGCTGAAAGATCAAAACCGCCGTGCCGTCGAAATTGCGGGTCTCGGCCAGGTATTTGGCAGCACCCAGCAACATGGCCGTATGCCCGTCATGACCGCAGGCATGCATCTTGCCCGGCACGGTCGAGGCATAGTCAAGCCCCGTCGCCTCGGTGATCGGCAGCGCGTCCATATCGGCGCGCAGCCCGATCACCTTGCCCGCCGTGTCGGTCTTGCCCTTGATGGTGGCGACAACCCCGGTGCGACCGATGCCGGTGGTGATGTCATCCACACCGAATTCACGCAGACGCTCGACCACGAATGCGGCGGTCTGATGCACATCGAACAACAGCTCGGGATGGGCATGCAGATGCCGGCGCCATCCGGTGATTTCTTCTTTCATGTCCGCAAGACGGTTCTTGATCGGCATTTATTGCTCTCCTTGCCGGATACATCCGGGCACCTGACACAAACGAAAACGCCGCGCCCCGGAGTTCCGGGGGCACGGCGCGTGAAAACGGGGCTTGGCGGCTGCGCCGGTGCGCCGACCTGTTGGGGTCCATCCTGTTGCGCCCGGTCGCACCTGCATCGCCGTTACTCCGACAATCGGTCGAGTAATCGCGCCATGAAACCATGACCCGCCTCGAACTGGGCGACGGTGATGAACTCGTTGGGCTGATGCGCCTGGGCGATGTCGCCGGGGCCGCAGATCACGGCGGAGTAACCCGCCTCCTGGAACTGTCCGGCCTCGGTGCCATAGCTGACGACATGACCCGCATTGTCGCCGGTCAGGGCGCGCACCAGCATCTCGGCCTCGCCCTCCGGTTCGGGGACCAGCGGCGGCACGTGGAACTGTTCGGAGAGATCAATCCGCGCCTCGGGATGCACCGCCTGCATCTGCGCCTCGACCTCGCGCACCGCCTCGAAATAGGCGTCGCGCCACCGCTCCTTTGCCTCGCCGGGCACGATGCGAAAATCCATCGCAAAGCGGCAGTCCTTGGCGGTGATGTTATGCGCGGTTCCACCCGAGATCATGCCCACATGGCAGGTGGTCCAGGGCGGATCGAACATCGCCGCCAGCGCCGAAGGCGTCGCCGCGCGGTTTTCGGCATTGCGGTGATTGGCCCAGTCGATCAGCGGCGCGGCGGCCATGATCGCGTTGACCCCGGTATGCATGATCGAGCTGTGCACCTCGAAGCCGACAACACGGGTGTCATAGCCAAAACCGCCCTTGTGCCCGGTCACCGCCTGCATCATCGACGGCTCGCCCACGATCACGGCGCTGCCCTTGGGCAGGTGGTTCTGCATCTCGACGATCATCGGCGGCGCGCCGGTACAGCCGACCTCCTCGTCAAAGCTGAGCGCCAGTTGCAGAGGGCGTTTCAGATCGCGATAGCGCCCCTCGACCAGCGCCCAGATCGCCAGCGCGTCGAAACCCTTCATGTCGCAGGTGCCGCGCCCGAAATACTTGCCGTCGCGCTCGACCACGGTGAACGGATCGCTGTCCCAGGGCTGGCCGTCGACCGGCACCACATCGGTATGGCCCGAGAGCACCACGGCCCCCTCTTCCCAAGGGCCGACATGGGCAAAGAGCGCCGCCTTGTGCGGCTGCTCGGGATCGACCCAGCGATGCGCGGTGATGCCGTGCCCGGCCAGATAGGTTTCGACCCAGTCCACCAGCGGCAGGTTGGTATCGCGGCTGACGGTCGGAAAGGCGACAAGCGCGCCCATGATCTCGACCGGCGACAGGCGTTCAGTCATGGGTCAGTGTCCGCCCTGCCCCGCGAGCGACAGAGCGGCCGCATTGATCGAATCGCGGTCGACCGTATAGCCCGCCCATTCGCCATCCAGCACGTAATGGCCCGGCTCGACCTCGATATAGCGCGAGGGATCGGGGTCGTAGCCGATGGGATGGATCGGCGAGGGAATCGGTTTGAAGTTCAGGTCCTTCTCGGACTTGCGCCGGCGCGGGTCGGCGATCGGCACCGCCTTCATCAGGGCCTGGGTATAGGGATGCTGCGGGTTTTCGAACACGCGCACGCGCGGCCCGAGTTCAACGATGCGACCCAGATACATGACGCCCACATGGTGGCTGACCCGTTCGACGACGGCCATGTCATGGCTGATGAACAGATAGCTGAGCCCCAGATCGGCCTGCAATTCCATCATCAGGTTCAGCACCTGCGCCTGCACCGACACGTCCAGCGCCGAGACCGCCTCGTCGGCGACGATCAGCTTGGGGTTCAGCGCCAGCGCGCGCGCAATCGCGATTCGCTGCCGCTGTCCGCCCGACATTTCATGCGGATAGCGGCGCATGAAGCTGCGCGGCAATTGCACCCGGTCAAACAGCGAGGCGACCCGGTCCACCAGTTCCGAGCCGCTGGCAACATCATAGTTGCGCATGGGTTCGGCCACCTGCTCCAGCAACTGCATCTGCGGGTTCAGCGAGGCGAACGGATCCTGAAAGATCATCTGCATGTCGAGCCGGGCCTTGCGCAGCCCGGCCTGATCCAGCTGCATGATATCGACGCCGTCCAGATTGATCTGCCCCGCCATCGGTTCGACCAGGCGCAGGATCGACCGACCCGCCGAGGATTTGCCACAACCGGATTCGCCCACCAGGCTGAGGGTCTGCCCCTTGTTGAGGGTGAACGACACATCCTCGACCGCATGCACATTGGCCACCGTGCGGCGGAAGAAACCACCCTTGACCGGAAACCGCGTGGTCAGCCCCTTGACCGTCAACAGCGGGGTTTCGGTGCCCATGATCGGCTCGATCTTCTGATCGGCGACCCCCATCAGCTTCATCGGTTCGGGCGCTGCCTTGCCGCGCATTTCGCCCAGCTTGGGCACGGCGGCCAGCAGCGCCTTGGTATAGTCGTGCTGCGGGTTCTCGAAGATTTCCTCGACCGTACCCTCTTCGACCTTGTTGCCACGGAACATCACCACCACGCGGTCGGCCATCTGGGCCACCACCGCCATGTCATGGGTGATGAACATCACCGCGGTGCCGGTCTCGCGCTTCAACCGGTCCATCAGCGCCAGGATCTCGGCCTGAATGGTCACGTCCAGCGCGGTCGTGGGTTCATCGGCGATCAACAGGCGCGGCTCGCAGGCCATCGCCATGGCGATCACCACCCGCTGGCGCATGCCGCCGCTGAGTTCGTGCGGATACTGCTTCAGCCGCCGCTCGGGTTCGGGAATGCGGACCTGCCGCAACAGCTCGAGCGCGCGCGCCTCGGCCTGAGACTGGCTCATGCCCTTGTGCACGCGCAAGCCTTCGGTCAGCTGGCGCCCGACGGTAAAGACCGGGTTCAGCGCCGTCATCGGCTCCTGAAAGATCATGCCGATCTCGTTGCCGCGAATGTGGCGCATATAGTCCTGGTCGGCCGTGGCCAGATCCAGCTCGCCGCCGTCGCGGCGGTCGAACAAGAGTTGGCCACCGGCGATGTCACCGCCGCCGAACTCCACCAATCGCATCAACGACAACGAAGAAACAGACTTGCCAGAGCCTGATTCGCCGACAACACAGACCGTCTCGCCCGGATTGATCTCGAACGAGACATCCTCGACCCCGACAACCGGGCCGTCCTTGGTCTGGAACTCGACTCTGAGCTTCTTGATCTGTGCAATAGGCTGATCCAGCACGCGCGCGCTCCCCTTGGTCGCCCTTTTTGGTTGTTGGCAAACGCTAAGGCCCTCGCGGGGGGGGAGTCAAACCCATTGACCGTTTTCCCGACGGCAAGGCTTGCAATTTTCCAAAACTCTGTTTCGATACGACCCGTAACCGTTCCTGGGGGAGCCTGGTTCTTTCGCGTAGCGCGAATGGATTAGGATTTGTCTTTCAAGGATTTACCCAACGGGCGGCAACACCCAAGCCACGGTTAACCGTGGAAAAAATCACGACACATCCGTGTCCAACAAGGAGTGTAGTATGAAACTCAAGGCCCTTTTGATGGGTGCAATCGCCAGCACGGCCCTCGCCCCGGCAGCCTTTGCCGAGCGTGGTGCGGACGGCAATGTCAGCATCATCTACTGGCAGGCACCCTCGATCCTGAACCCGTTCCTGTCGGGCGGCACCAAGGACGTTGAATCCGCCTCGCTGATCATCGAACCGCTGGCCCGCTACGACGAAAACGGTGGCATGGTGCCCTTCCTGGCGGCCGAGATCCCGACCGTCGAGAATGGCGGCGTGAGCGAGGATCTGACCTCGATCACCTGGAAGATCGCACCCGGTATCAAGTGGTCGGATGGCAGCGCCTTTACCGCCCATGACGTGAAATTCACCGCCGATTACTGCATGCATCCCGAAGGCGGCTGCGCGCAGTTGACCAAGTTCGAAGGCGTGACCTCGGTCGAGGCGCTCGATGACATGACCGTCAAGGTCACCTTCGACAAGCCGACCCCGTTCCCCTATGGCCCCTTCGTGGGTGGCGAAAGCCCGATCATCCAGAAGGCCCAGTTCGAGAACTGCATGGGCGCCAAGGCCCCCGAATGCACCACCGAGAACTTTGGCCCGATCGGCACCGGCCCCTTTGTCGTCACCGAGTTCAAGCCGAACGACGTGATCACGATGAAGGCCAACGACAACTATCGTGACCCGAACAAACCGGCCTTTGCCACGCTGACCTTCAAGGGCGGCGGCGATGCCACCGCGGCCGGTCGTGCCGTGATGGAAACCGGCGAGTTCGACTATGCCTGGAACCTGCAGCTGGCGCCCGAGGTGATCCAGCAGATGCAGGCTGGCGGCAAGGGTACCCCGGTCGCGGGCTTCGGCCCGCTGGTCGAGCGCATCATGCTGAACCAGACCAACCCCTCGCCCGACCTGCCCGAAGGCGAGCGTTCGACCGCCAAGCATCCGCATCCCTTCCTGCAGGATCCGGCTGTCTACAAGGCGATGTCGATGGCCATCGACCGGCCGCTGCTGGTTGAGATCGGCTATGGCCAGGCCGGCAAGGTCACCTGCAACTGGGTTCCGGCACCTGCCGCGGTGAACTCGGACACTTTCTCCTGCGACACCCAGGACATCGAAGGCGCCAAGAAGCTGCTGGATGATGCCGGCATCGTCGACACCAACGGCGACGGCGTGCGTGAAAAGGACGGCGTGCCGCTGAAAGTGGTCTACCAGACCTCGACCAACGCCGTGCGTCAGGACTTCCAGGCGCTGATCAAGGAGTGGTGGGCCGAGATCGGTATCGAAACCGAACTGCGCAACATCAACGCATCCGTGTTCTTCGGTGGTGACCCGGGCTCGCCCGACACCTTCCAGAAGTTCTATGCCGACGTTGAAATGTACGCCAACACCTTCAACGGCACCGACCCGCAGTCCTACCTGGGCAACGGCCTGTGCGACAAGGCCCCCAGGCCGGAAAGCCAGTGGCAGGGTGAGAACATCAGCCGCTTCTGCAACGAAGAGTTCGACGCGCTGCATGCGGAACTCACCAAAACGGCTGGTGCGGATGCGCGCGCGGAAATCGCCAAGCGTCTGAACGACATCATGGTTGAAAACGGCGGCATGATCCCGCTGGTGCACCGTGGTCGTCTGTCGGCCCATTCCAACACGCTGGGCGGCGTCGTCCTGAACGTGTGGGACAGCGAGCTGTGGAACGCAGCCGACTGGCACCGCATCAAGTAACGCCAACACCATTCAGCCGCGTCCCGATCCAACATCGGGGCGCGGCATTCTGGCATCCGTCCCAACAAAAAGACTCGTAAACAAAGGCGCACCCGAATGCTGACCTTCACCATCCGTCGTCTGGTCCTGGCCGTCCCGACGCTTTTGTTCATCAGTCTTGTCATCTTCCTGCTGCTTGAACTCGCCCCTGGCGATCCGATGGCGCAGGTGCCGCTGACGGTGCCGCCCGAGGTCAAGGAAAAGATGCGCGAGGCGCTGGGCCTGGGCCAGCCGCTGCATATCCGGTTCTGGAAATGGATCGTGCAGTTCTTCTGGATCGAGCCACAGGTCCTGATCGACCATTACTTTGGTACAGCCCTTTCCGAGGGCAAGCTGCGGGTGATCTCGTGGCAGACCCGTTCGCCGGTGATGGACATCGTGGTGCAGCGCATCCCCCAGACCCTGTGGGTGGTCGGCACCGCCTATGTGGTGGCCATCATCATCGCCCTGCCCATCGGCATCTATTCCGCCTATCGGCAATACAGCTGGTTCGACCAGCTCGGGACCTTTGTCTCGATGGTGGGCTTCTCGGTGCCCCCCTTCTTCTCGGGCGTGCTGGTGATCGTGATCTTCTCGGTGCAGCTTGGCTGGTTCCCGTCGATCTATGACACCACGCATGTGGTCAACAGTTGGGACAGTTTCGTCTACCAGCTCAAACAGATGATCATGCCGGTAATGGTGCTGGCGCTCCAGATCACGGCACAGCTTTCCCGTTTCATGCGCGCCTCGATGCTGGACAACCTGAACCAGGATTACGTCCGCACCGCCCGCGCCAAGGGGCTCAGCGAATATGTCGTCGTGATGGTCCACGTGCTGCGGAACTCGATGATCCCGGTGGTGACCGTGATCGCGCTGGGCATTCCCTCGATCTTTGGCGGCGCCATCATCACCGAGCAGGTGTTCAAGGTGAACGGCATCGGCCAGCTGCTGATCGGTGCGCTTCAGGCCAACGACCTGCCGATGGTGCAGACCCTGACCTTTATCTTTGCCGTGCTGATCGTCCTATTCAACCTGATCGCCGACGTTCTTTACGGCATCCTTGACCCGCGGATCCGCTATGACTGAGTTGAGCCAACCCCAACCCACCAAACCGCCGCGCAGCCAATGGTATGACGTGTGGGACCAGTTCCGTCAGCACAAGGGCGCGATGATGGGGGCGACCCTGTTCTTCCTGATCGTGGCCGCTGTCTATCTGGGTCCGTATCTTTGGGACCTCGACCCAACCAAGACGGCGATCCGGGAACGCAATCAAGGGCCCAGCCTGGCCCATCCCTTTGGCACCGATCAGCTGGGACGCGATCTGCTCGCCCGGATGATGGCGGGCGGCGCCACTTCTGTCTCGGTGGGGATCACCGCGATGCTGCTGGCGCTGTTCCTTGGCTCTTTCGTCGGCGTGCTGGCCGGGTTCTTTCGCAAGCTCGACGGGCCGCTGATGCGGCTCACCGACCTGTTCCTCGCCCTGCCCCTGCTGCCGCTGCTGCTGGTCATGATGCTGCTGTTCCGCGAGCCGCTTAACGCCGCCTTCGGGCTGGAGCGGGGGATATTCATCCTCATCGTGTCGGCCATCGGCATCACCTCGTGGATGCCCACGGCGCGGATCGTGCGCGGCGATGTGCTGGCGCTGAAAGAGCGGGAATTCGTGCTGGCGGCCCGCTCGATCGGGACCACGAACACGCGGCTGATCACCCGGCATATCCTGCCCAACGTGCTGTCTCCGATCATGGTCTCGGCAACGCTGGGCATCGCCACCGCGATCATCACCGAAAGCGCGCTCAGCTTCCTGGGCCTCGGCTTCCCGCCCGACTTCCCGACCTGGGGGCGGTTGCTGTTCGATGGCGTCGACTATCTGCAACAATTCCCCGAACGGGTGATCTGGCCCGGTATGGCGATCTCGCTGACGGTGCTGAGCGTCAACTATCTGGGCGACGGCCTGCGCGACGCGCTCGACCCGCGCATCCGGGGCCGCTGAGGCAAAAAAGAACGAAAGAAAGGCCGCTCCGATCCGGGGCGGCCTTTTGGTTTCCTGCAACCGGCAAGGCCGGAACAGCATTTTCGAAGCCCCCCTCGCGGACGGGAGAATCTCCCACAAGAGAACGTCAGCACACATTCTGATGTGCTTGATTGTCGTGCATTTTGCCCGCATCTGGGAAAATATTCTCAATTCTCCGTGAGGCTGCCATGTTCGAGTCCCTTGGTTTCGAAGAGACCACCGCAAAAGAGATCAGCGTTCTTCTGGGCCTGATCCTGGGCGTTCTGTTTGGCCTTCTGGCCGAACGGACGCGGTTCTGTTTCCGCCGCGCCGTGGTGGGTGCGGACGCGCGCCAGGCCGCCGGTGTCTGGTTCACCGCACTCGCCACCGCCATCCTGGGCACTCAGGCCGCCGTGGCGTCCGGGCTGATCGGCTTTGCCGATCACCGCCTCCTCGCATCGGACCTGGCGGTTCTGGCGGTGGTGCTGGGCGGGCTGATGTTCGGCGCCGGCATGGTGCTGACACGCGGCTGTATCTCGCGGCTCACCGTGCTGGGCGGAACCGGCAACCTGCGGGCGCTGACAGTTCTTCTGGTCTTTGCCGTAGTGGCCCATGCGATGCTGAAAGGCGTGCTGGCACCGCTGCGCACTACGTTGGGCACCTTCACCATCGACCTGGGCGAGACCGTCTCGCTGGCCGCCCTGCCCGGCGGCGCTGCGCTCTGGACGGCCCTGTTGGCGCTGGCCGCGCTGCTGGTCGCGGCACGCTCGGGCAATCGGGCGCTCCCCTTGCTGGGCGCGGCCCTGATCGGCCTGCTGGTGCCGCTGGGCTGGCTCGGCACCGGCTATGTCCTCTTTGACGAATTCGACCCCATCGCGATGGAGAGCCTCTCATTCACCGCCCCTGCCGCCGATACGCTGTTCTACACCATCGCCTCGACCTCGATCGCGCCCGGTTTCGGCACCGGGCTGGTGGGTGGCGTGCTGCTGGGCGCGCTGGCGGCGGCGCTGCTGTTCGGCAGCTTCCGCTGGCAGAGCTTTGACAGCCCACGCCAGACCGGCCGCTATCTGGCTGGTGCGGCGATGATGGGCATGGGCGGCGTGCTGGCGGGTGGCTGCACCTTGGGCGCCGGTCTGGCCGGTATTCCCACGCTCAGCCTTGCCGCGCTGCTGGCGCTCGCTGCCATCGCGCTGGGTGCAAAACTGACCGATGCGGTGCTTAATGCAGCTTCTTCCGGATCCTCTGGATACCCAGCCACACCAGCCCAACAACCGGCAGAGTGACCAGCGCGATCAAGGTCTTCTTGTCGATCCCGTACCACTCTGACAACGGCAGCAGAAAGGCCGAGACCAATGAGACCGCATAGTAGCTGACCGCGACCACAGACAGGCCCTCGACCGTGTGTTGCAGGCGCAGGGCCAGGTCGGCGCGGCGGTCCATGCTCTCCAGCAGCGCCTGGTTCTGGGCGCTGCGTTCCACATCCACGCGGGTACGCAGCAGGTCGCCGGCCCGGATCGCCCGGTCCGACAAACGCTTCAACCGTTGTTCGGTGGATTTCACCGTCCGCATCGCGGGTTCGTAGCGGCGCAGCATGAAATCGGCAAAGGTCTGGCGCCCGCCGAACCGCTCCTCTCGCAAGGAGCTGATGCGCTGCCCCACGATGGCCTCATAGGCACCGGTGGCGCCCAGACGGAATTCAGCCCGCGCGGCCATGGTCTCCAGTTCGGCAGATGTGGACAGCAATTGCGGCAGCAATTCCTCGGCCGGGTGGTCGCCATCTGTCATCTTGACCATCAGCGCGGTCAACGCGGCATCCAGTTCACCCAGCTTCGGCCCCAGCGCCTTGACCCGGGCAAAGCCCAGCATCGACATCGCCTTGTAGGTCTCGATCTCGCACAGGCGCTGGATGATGCGGCCAATCCGGCGCTCGCCGGTGTCCGGCGCCACAAAGACGGCAAACCGCATGTGGCCCGCCGGGTCGATGCGGAAATCGCCCGCCGCCACCGCGGCCCGGTCCAGCACATGCGCGGCGGCCAGGCTTTCAGGCACGAACCAGTCGGCCAACGCAGCGATGATATCCGCCTCGGGCGGCTGTTCCTCGACCCTGAGAAGGGCCGAGGTCACCCGTTGGCCCGGCGCGGCGGCCAGCCAGTCAGGCGGAAAGACCTCGAAATCGACCGGATCGAAGGGACGCGCGCTGACACCCGTGGCAAAGGCCGTATAGGTCACGAACTCGGTATGGCTCTCCCATTTCAGCCAGTGGCGCCCGATCTGGCCCGCATAGTGCGTGGCCCCCGGCTGTGGATGCGCCGCGCCATGCCGGTCGAGCAGGTCGATCAGATGCGCCCGGTCCGCCTCGCGGTCGCGCCCCACAGCCGCATCCGGCTGCTTCACTGCCAGATAGGCCACCGTGCAGGGCGCGCGCGAAATGGGAAAGGGGCGCGCGTGCAGCTCGTTGGCCAGCGCAAAGCGCAAGGGATGGTCCTGAATGGGCGTCATTGGGGGCTCTCCGGTATTCGCGCACTATACGCGAGCAAGGCGATACAGCAAATATTTATTTATTTCAGGCAGTTACAGGATACATTGGCATACATCCCGCCTCTTGAGCAAGAAAACCCACCGCACGGCCGGCCCGGAAACGAAAAGGGGCGCCGCATGGACGCCCCTTTCCCCAACTGTTTCAGCCGGATCAGTCGATCATCGGCAACAGCTTGTCCAGCGACTGTTTGGCGTCGCCATAGAACATGCGCGTGTTCTCCTTGTAGAACAGCGGGTTCTCGATGCCCGAATAGCCGGTGCCCTGCCCGCGCTTAGAGACAAACACCTGTTTCGCCTTCCAGCATTCCAGAACCGGCATGCCGGCGATGGGGCTGTTGGGGTCTTCCTGCGCGGCCGGGTTCACGATGTCGTTCGAGCCGATCACGATGGCCACATCGGTATCGGGGAAGTCCTCGTTGATCTCGTCCATTTCCAGCACGATGTCATAAGGCACCTTGGCCTCGGCCAAGAGCACGTTCATGTGCCCGGGCAGACGGCCCGCCACCGGGTGGATGGCGAAACGTACGTTCTTGCCCTTGGCGCGCAGCTTGCGGGTCAGTTCGCTGACCGATTGCTGCGCCTGCGCCACCGCCATGCCGTAGCCGGGGATGATGATGACCGAGTCGGCATCGTTCAGCGCCGCGGCCACGCCCTCGGCGTCGATGGCGATCTGTTCGCCCTCGACCTCCATCGCCGGGCCCGAGGTGCCGCCAAAGCCGCCCAGGATCACCGAGATGAACGACCGGTTCATCGCCTTGCACATGATGTAGGACAGGATCGCACCGGACGAGCCGACCAGCGCGCCGACCACGATCAACAGGTCATTGCCGAGGCTGAAACCGATGGCCGCCGCCGCCCAGCCCGAATAGCTGTTCAGCATCGACACCACCACCGGCATGTCGGCGCCGCCGATGCCCATGATCAGGTGATAGCCGATGAAAAGCGCGGCGATTGTCAGGATCAGAAGCGGGAAGAATCCACCCGAGTTCAGATACCAGATCAGGCAGATCAGCGACAGGATGGCCGCGCCAGCGTTCAGCGCATGACCGCCCGGCAGTTTGGTCGCCGCCGAGGTCACCTTGCCCGAGAGCTTGCCATAGGCGATCACGGAACCGGTAAAGGTCACCGCCCCGATCCAGATGCCCAGCGCCGCCTCGACCCGCAGGATGTTGATTTCGACGGCGTCCTTCTTGGCAAGAAGCGCCGCAAAACCTTCCAGTGCCTTCTTTGCACTGTCATCCATGAGCAGAACGCGGCCCAGCTCGAAATGCGCATTGAAGCCCACGAACACGGCCGCCAGACCGACCAGGGCGTGCATACCGGCCACAAGTTCCGGCATCTGGGTCATCTCGACCTTTGACGCCAGCTGAAAGCCGATCATGCCACCAAGCGCGACCAGGATGATCGACAGCCACCACAGGCCCGCGCCGGGCCCGATGAGGGTTGCGAACACCGCCAGTCCCATACCGACAATGCCGTACCAGACAGCGCGCTTGGCGCTTTCCTGGCCCGACAGGCCACCCAGCGAAAGGATGAAGAGAACGGCCGCCACGACATAGGCGGCAGTGGTAAATCCAAAGTCCATAGCCCTCTACTCCTTTAGGATTTCTGGAACATGGCGAGCATGCGCCGCGTCACGAGGAAGCCGCCGAAGATGTTGATCCCGGCCATGAAGACCGACAGACCGGCCAGCAGGATCACCAGGAACGACCCCGACCCGATCTGCATCAGCGCGCCCAGGATGATGATCGACGAAATGGCGTTGGTCACGGCCATCAGCGGCGTGTGCAGCGAATGCGAGACGTTCCAGATCACCTGGAAGCCCACGAACACCGCCAGCACGAAGACGATGAAATGCTGCATGAAGCTGGCCGGGGCCACCAGACCCACCAGCAGCAGCAACAGGCCACCCACGGTCAGCAGCGTCACCTGGTTCTTGGTCTGCGCCTTGAAGGCCGCAACCTCTTGCGCGCGCTTCTCCTCGGGGGTCAGCTCTTTCGGCTTTTCCTTGGACTTGGCCGCAATCGCCTGAACCTTGGGCGGTGGCGGCGGGAAGGTGATGTCCCCCTCGAACGTCACCGTGGCGCCCCGGATCACGTCGTCTTCCATGTTGTGGTTGATCTGGCCGTCCTTTTCGGGCGTCAGATCGGTCATCATGTGACGGATATTGGTGGCATAAAGCGTCGAGGCCTGCGCCGCCATGCGGCTGGGGAAATCGGTGTAACCGATGATGGTGACGCCGTTTTCGGTAACGATCTTCTCGTCCTTGACGGTCAGCTTGCAGTTGCCGCCCTTTTCCGCCGCAAGGTCCACGATGACCGAGCCGGGCTTCATCGCCGCGACCATGTCCTCGGTCCACAGCTCCGGCGCCTCTCGGTTGGGGATCAGCGCGGTGGTGATGACGATGTCCATCTCGGGCGCCAGTTCGCGGAACTTGGCCAGCTGCGCGGCGGCGAATTCCGGGGACGAGACCGAGGCATACCCGCCGGTGGCCGCGCCATCCTGCTGTTCTTCCTCGAAATCGAGATAGACGAACTCGGCGCCCATCGACTCGACCTGTTCGGCCACTTCGGGCCGCACATCGAACGCATAGGTGATCGCACCCAGGCTGGTCGAGGTGCCGATGGCGGCCAGACCGGCCACACCGGCGCCCACGATCAGCACCTTGGCAGGGGGCACCTTGCCCGCGGCCGTCACCTGACCGGTGAAGAAACGACCAAAGTTGTTGCCCGCCTCGATCACCGCGCGGTAACCCGCGATATTGGCCATCGACGACAGCGCGTCCATCTTTTGGGCGCGGCTGATACGCGGCACCATTTCCATGGCGATCACATTGGCGCCCTTGGACTTGGCCGCTTCCATCCCCTCTTCGTTCCCCGCCGGGTTGAAGAAGGAGATCAGCGTCTTGCCCTTGCTCAGCCGCTTCAGCTCGGTCGCATCGGGCTGGCGCACCTTGGCGACGATATCGACCTCTTTCCACAGCGCCGCCGCGGTCTTCACGATCTGAACGCCAGCCGCCTCGTACAGCGCGTCCGAGAAGCCCGCGGCCGCCCCGGCCCCGCTCTCGATCGCGCAGTCATAGCCCAGTTTCTGCAACTGCACAGCGGAATCCGGTGTCATCGCGACGCGGTTCTCGCCCTCGAAAATTTCCTTTGGTGTGCCTATTTTCACCAGTCAGGTCCCCCTATTCGGCCCGGAGATCGGACGCGCCACAGTTAGGTTTGCAAAGCAAAGATGTATCTTGCGCAATTTTATTTCGCAAGCGCAGCATGCGCGACGTTGGGTCCGAACCTGTCATGTCCTATATCCAACGCCGCGTTTTCTGTGCGTATCGGGCAAAATCCGCCCGGAATTGCCGTCGGAGGCGGTTCTCCTCGGGAACAATGAAGCGTTTTTCCAGCAGCCAGGCAAAGACCGGCACCAGCACCAGCGACAGAACCGCGTCAAGATGCAGAATCACGCCGGCCAGAACCAGCACATCGCCCAGATAGATCGGGTTGCGGCTGCGTTTGTAGATGCCGCTCTGTACCATGGCCGAAGGGGCGCGATGGGGAATGATGGTGGTCCGGTGGCGACGGAACTCGACCGCCGCCATCAGCATCAACAGCACCCCGCCCCCGATCAACAGACCGGCAATCAGGTCGGCAAGTCCGCTGTCCAGCGAGAGGCCAAGAGAGAAATAGCGCTGTTGGAGCCAGGCCACGGCAATGAAGGCCGCCAGCCATATCGGCGGCAGGTCAATGCGGTGCATGGCCGTTCCTTTCCGGGCACTCGCCCGAATATCCCCAAGCGTTCATGGCGCACCTCTACCCGGTTGCGACGGGATTTGCAAAAAAACCGACCCGCCTGCGACAATTAGGGAGGCAGCGGCGGCAGCCGTGCCACAACCAGGGCAGATATTCCCGAATTTGGGTCGGATCGGAACGATTGTTCCGCCGCTTACTCCCATTCCATCTCGGCAAAGACACGGCCCGCGTTCTTGGTGGCCAGTTCCTCGAACGTGTCCAGATTGCGCCAGCGCTCCTGATCCACGTAATAGGCGCTGGCCAGGTCACCGCCCTCTTCGATATGGGCGCCGATCTTTTCGCGCAGGTCGACAAGATAGTCATAGGTATAGCGCCGCACCTGATCCAGATTGGTCGGATGCCCATGGCCGGGGATCACATAGGTGGGGGCCAGCGGCTCCATCTTGGTCTCCCAGGTTTCCAGCCAGCAACTGGTGCAGGTATGTTCAAAGATCGGCAGCATACGCTCGTGAAAGGCGATGTCGCCCGCGATCAGGATCTTCCATTCGGGGATCCAGACCTGGATATCGCCCGGATCATGCGCCGGGCCCATATGCATCACCTCGATCGCCACACCCCCCAGCGTCAGGTCATACCGGTCCTCGAAGGTCAGGTTGGCGTGCTCCACCCGTGTACCCTCGGCCCGGTCGCGGTTGTAGTTCTCCATCCCCATCAGGATGAAATCGCCGTTCTGGGTGGTTTCCTCGACCGCGTCCACATGGGCCAGGACATCGACCCCAAGGTCGCGCCAATAGCTGTTGCCCAGCATGGCATGGCCCTGCCCGTTCTCGTTGATGACCAGAACCACGGGTTGGTCGGTGACTTGCTTGATCTCGTCATGCAGCGCAGCGGCCAGCCGGGCCGAGGCCCCGGCATTGATCACCACCACCCCCTCATCCGTGACGATGAACGACAGGTTGTTGTTATGTCCGGCATTTTCATAGGTCGGTGGCGCGGTGGCGCCGATGGCCGAGAAGACATGCGGAATGACCTCGACCGGTTTGGAGTAAAGCTCGGACTGCGGATACTGGTCGGCGATATCCTCGCTGGCCGCCGCCGCGGTGGCGGCAAAGATCAGCGTCGTGCCCAGAAATCGTGTCATGTCACTCTCCTCCCAATGAATCATTCATATGTTTGCATAGGACGGAACGGAACGATACGGAACCCCTTGTCACAGGGTAGCGCGCCGATAGGCTGATCCGGCGAACAGGGAGGACCCGCAATGCATCTGAACGGCAAACATGCGCTGGTGACCGGTGGCGGCACCGGCATCGGTCTGGCGATTGCGCAGGCGCTGGCCGCCGAGGGCGCCCAGGTCACCATCACCGGACGCCGGGCCGAGGTGTTGGAGCAGGTGGCAACCGAGGGGCTGCATCCGCTGGCAATGGACGTGCGCCACGAAGAGGAGGTTGTCACCGGCATTGCCCGCGCGGTCGAGGCACGCGGCCCTGTGCAGATCTGTGTCGCCAATGCCGGCATCGCCGTGGGCAAGACCCTGCAAAAGACCGACATGGCGTTCTGGCGCGATATCATGGCGACCAATCTCGATGGCGCTTTCCTGACCATCCGCGAAAGCCTGCGTTCGATGCTGGAAACCGACTGGGGCCGGGTGATCACGGTCGCCTCGATTGCCGGGCTGCGCGGCGCCCCCGGCGCGGGCGCCTACGCGGCCTCCAAACACGGCATGATCGGGCTGACCCGGACCTACTCGGAAGAGTTCATGGGAACGCCCTACACGTTCAACGCGCTTTGCCCCGGATATGTCGACACGCCGATCGTCGAGCGCAATACCGCCTCGATCTCGCAACGCACCGGCATGGCAGCCGATGACGCCCTGCAACTGATGGTGAACCAGAACCGGCACAAGCGGCTGATCGCCCCCGAAGAGGTGGCCGCCGCCGCCCTGTGGCTGGTGCGCCCCGGTTCGCAGAGCATCAACGGCCAGTGCATCGAGATTGCCGGCGGTCAGACCTGAGCCGGTATCGCATTTTGGCGCGGGCGGTTTCCAAAACAGAATAGCGCCCGCACAGATCACTGTAACCGTTTGTTTTCAAAAACATCCCTTCGACGCAGGGCAGAGATGCCCCGCGCCCCTGCCCCCTTGCGCATGGGCAATTTCCCCAACAAAAGCTGGACAGACCGGGCGGCGATGCGTATCCCTGCCCCAGATGCTTTAGGCTTAAAATATCCATGTGAGGACTCATGACCGACTTTGCCGCCACCAAGGCCATGTTCGACCTGCCCCAGGGGGTGCTCTATCTCGACGGCAATTCGCTGGGACCGCTGCCGCGGGCTGCGGCCGCGCGGGTACAGCAGGCGGTGACCGACGAATGGGGCCAGATGCTGATCACCGGTTGGAACAAGGCCGGATGGATGGCGCAGCCCAGCGAGCTGGGAGACCGCATCGGTCGGCTGATCGGCGCCGAACCGGGTCACGTGGTCACCGGCGACACCCTGTCGATCAAGGTCTATCAGGCGGTTGCCTCGGCGCTGGAACTGAACCCGGACCGCAAGGTGGTGTTGTCGGACAACGGCAACTTTCCCACCGACCTTTACATGGTCGAGGGGCTGCTGCGCTCGATGGGTCCGGGATACGAGTTGCGCGTGGTCGCCCCCGAAGAGGTCGAGGCGGCGATCACCGACGAGATCGCAGTGCTGATGCTGACCGAGGTCGATTACCGCACCGGGCGCAAGCATGACATGGCGGCGCTCACCGCGCGCGCCCATGCGGCGGGCGCGTTGACGGTCTGGGATCTGGCCCATTCCGCCGGGGCGCTGCCGGTCGATCTGGCCGGATGCGGCGCCGATTTCGCGGTGGGTTGCACTTATAAATACCTCAACGGCGGCCCCGGCGCGCCCGCCTTCATCTATGTCGCCCCCCGCCATGCGGAGCAGGTGCGTCCGGCGCTGTCGGGCTGGCTGGGTCATCAGGCGCCGTTTGCCTTTGACCTCGACTATCGCCCCGGCGCCGGAATCGAGCGGATGCGGGTCGGCACCCCGCCGGTGATCCAGATGGCGGCGCTGTCGGCAGCGCTCGATGTCTGGGACATGGCCGATATGGCCGACGTGCGCGCCAAATCCATCGAACTGACCGAGATGTTCATCGCCGGGGTCGAGACCACCTGCCCCGATCTGGAACTGGCCAGCCCGCGTGACCCCGCCCAGCGCGGCAGTCAGGTCTCGTTCCGCTTTGCCGATGGCTATGCCGCCATGCAGGCGCTGATCGCGCGCGGTGTGATCGGCGATTTCCGGGCGCCCGATATCATGCGGTTCGGCTTTACCCCGCTGTTCATCGACGCAGGCGATGTCGAGGCCGCCGTGGCGATCATCGCCGATGTGATGCAGAACCGGCTGTGGGACAAACCGGAATACAAGACCCGCGCCCGTGTGACCTGAGCGCGGATTACCCGCGCATAAGCCCGGCGCCGAGGATCTGCGCCAGTTGCGCGATGCGGGTCTGATAGGTCGCAAAATCGGGGGTCGTCATCTTGACCCCTTTCAGCGCGGCGGCGATGGTCGCCGCCACCTCGGGCGCCGGCCCCGACAGCATGACCCGCCCGGCGGTCGCCTCGCGCGTCAGCCAGTCGGCATAAAGCGCGCAAAGCCCGGCCTCGCCCGCCTCGACGATATCAGGCGCGGTCGAGCTGCCGGCATCCAGCAACTCCACCCCATGCGGGGAGTCAAGCAAGGCCATCACCGTTTGCCCATGGGCGGCAAAGGCGCGTTCCAGCACCTCGGGCACAGCGCCGCCTGCGCCCAGCGCGGCGGCCACCGCCTCGGCGGTCAGGTCATAGCAATACTGGACCACGGCGCGAAAAATCGCCTCTTTGTTCTTGTAATACAGATAGACCGCAGGCCGCGACATGCGGGCGCCGCGGGCTATGTCGTCCATCGAGGTCTTGCGGAACCCATAGGCGGCAAAGACCTGCCAGGCAGAGTCGAGGATCGCTTGTTGCTTGGGGTCGATAACGTCGTCTTTCATGTCCGACCTCTGACAGTTTTTCGCGATTTTGTCAATTGACACTCTGACAAATAGCGCTAATTTTGTCAGAAACTCATCTGACAGCCATCAGCACAGCAAAGCGAGGACCACAATGGCCACTTCCCTGACCGTCAACGGAGAAACGCATCGGGTCGACCTGCCCGACGATGTCCCGCTCTTGTGGGTGCTGCGCGACGAGATCGGACTGACCGGTACCAAATTCGGCTGTGGTGTCGCCGCCTGTGGCGCCTGCACCGTGCATATCGACGGCGAGGCGGTGCGCAGTTGCCAGGTGTCGCTGGGCGATGTCTGGGGCCAGGTCACCACGATCGAAGGCACCGGCACGCCCGAGGCGCTGTCGGTCCTGCAACAGGCCTGGGTCGAGCATCAGGTGGCGCAATGCGGCTATTGCCAGTCCGGCCAGATCATGCAGGCCGCCGCGCTGCTGGCAGAGACCCCCGCCCCCAGCGACGCCGAGATCGACGACGCGATGCAGGGCAACCTGTGCCGCTGCGGTACCTATCCCCGCATTCGCGCCGCCATCCACGGCGCCGCCGCCAAGCTGCAGGAGGTCTGATCCATGGCCCGCATTGGCAAGATCGTTCGCCGTACCTTTCTGATCGGTTCCGCCGCCATCATCGGCGGCGTGGCTTTTGGCGCCTATTACGTCTCGCGCCCTGCCCCCAACCCGTTGAAGCCCGGCCTGGGCGAGGCGGCGCTCAACCCCTTTGTGCTGATCGACCAGCAAGGCGTCACGCTGTTTGCCCCGCGCGCCGAGATGGGTCAGGGGGTGATGACCACCTGGGCCGCGCTGATCGCCGAAGAGCTGGACGTGATCCCCGATCAGGTGCGGGTGCTGCACGGCCCGGCGGCAGCGGCCTATTACAACAGCGCCCTGATGGGCGACGCCCTGCCCGGCAAGGGTTATGACACCTCGAATTTCCAACACAGCCTGGGCGAGGCGCTGGGGGTGATCGGCAAGGTGCTGAGCCTTCAGGTGACCGGCGGTTCGACCTCGATGAAGGACGGGTTCGTGCGGATGCGCGAGGCCGGCGCCAGCGCCCGCGAGACCCTTAAACAGGCCGCTGCCAACCGGCTGGGCGTGGCGCGCGATACCTTGCGGACCGAGGCGGGCGCGGTGATCGCCCCCGATGGCAGTCGCATCCCCTATCCCGAGCTGGCAGAGGACGCGGCCAAGCTGGACCCGGTCGAGGCGCCGCTGCGCGACCCGTCGGAATGGCGCTATCTGGGCCGCACCCTGCCCCGGCTCGACATGGTGGCCAAATCCACAGGCACCGCCGAATTCGGGGTCGATGTGCGACTGCCGGGGATGAAATTCGCCAGCGTGCGGATGAACCCCAATCTGGGCGGCGGCATGAAAGGTTTTGACGACAGCGCCGCCCGCGCCATGCCCGGGGTGGAACAGGTGGTCGATCTGGGCACCGGTGTGGCGGTCATCGCCTCCAACACCTGGCTGGCGATGCAGGCGGTCGAGGCGATCGCGGTCGAGTGGGAAGCGGCGCCCTATCCGCCCGAAACCGACGCCATCTTTGCTCAGATTGCCCGCGCCTTTGACGACAGCCCCAACTCGACCATGCGCGACGACGGCGATGTCACCACCCTGCCCGAGGGCGCGACGGTGATCGAGGCCGAGTACAGCGCCCCCTACCTGGCCCATGCCACGATGGAGCCGATGAACGGCACCGCGCTTTACACCGGCGACCGGGTGGAGTTCTGGGGCGGCAACCAGGCGCCGACGATCATCCAGAGCAAGATCGCCGAGACCGCGGGCCTCGAGACCGAGGCGGTCGAGGTGCACACCACCTATCTGGGTGGCGGTTTTGGCCGCCGGGCCGAGTTCGATTTCGGCGTGATCGCCACCCGCGTCGCGATGGCCTTGCCCGGCGTGCCGGTGCAGACCACCTGGAGCCGTGAAGAGGACATGCGCCACGATTTCTACCGCCCCGGCGCGCTGGCCCGGATGCGCGGCGCGGTCAAGGATGGCAAGGCAGTGATGATCGACGGGCGACTGGCCACGCAATCGCCCTCGCGCCAGGCGATGCAGCGGGTCACGGGGATGCCCGGCGCCGGCCCCGACAAGGTGCTGGTCGAGGGGTTCTTCAACCAACCCTATGCGGTACCCAATTACCGGATCAGCGGCCATATCGCCGAACTGGCGGTTCCCGTCGGCTTCTGGCGTTCGGTCGGTAACAGCCATAACGGGTTTTTCCACGAGACCTTTGTCGACGAAATGGCCCATGCGGCCGGGCGCGACCCGCTGGAGTTCCGGCTGGAACTGATGCGCGCCGAACACGCGCCCTCGGCCGGGTGCCTGGAGGCGGTGCGCGAGATGTCGGGCTGGACCGGCAAGACACCCGAGGGTGTCGGACGCGGCGTTGCCTTTACCTATAGTTTCGGCACCTCGGTCGCGCAGGTGATCGAAGTGGTCGACGAAGACGGCACCATCCGCATCGCGCGCGCCTGGATCGCCTGCGATATCGGTCTGGCGCTCGACCCCGAAACGGTCAAGGCGCAGATGTTCGGCGGCATGGTCTATGGCCTGTCGGCGGCGGCCCATGGCAAGATCACCTTTGCCGGTGGCGCGGTCGAACAGGGCAATTTCCCCGATTACGACGCCCTGCGCATGCACAACACGCCGCAGGTCGAGGTTCGCGTTCTGGAAACAAACCGCCATATGGGGGGCGCGGGCGAACCCGGCACGCCCCCCGCGATGCCCGCCCTGGGCAATGCCTTGTTCGATCTGACCGGCAAACGTGTGCGCAGCATGCCCTTTGCCGAGCATTTCAACCTGCTGGTCTGACCCTGCACCTCGCCCGTATCCGGTCGGATACGGGCGAAACTCACCACAATTTTACCCAAATTTGTTTCCAGATCGGACAAAATCCGACCCCGGATTTGCCACGCCCCCTCTCTATTCCTGACCATGACGGCAAAGGTTTCGACCCAGCCGCAGCATGAACAAGGAACAGGCGGTCCCAGGCCGCGATTGAGGTGAACCCATGCCCAGCGGCTATCTCGTCACGCTCGGAGTCGATCAGGACCTGTCGCTTGCCGCCAGCATCGGCGGCGCGCTGGTCAATTTCACCACCGCCCAACTGATCGGCACCGGCGAATGGGCCTGGACGGGGTCAGTCGGCAGCACCTCGTACAACAACGAACTGGAAACCGGCCAATATTACCTGGCCACGGACGGAAACCTGTACTTCGTGCCCGATCTGGGCCCGGTCGGCACGTTGTCCAGCGCCGAGCCGGTGGCAGCACCCTATTTCTCGCCCTTCAACAAGGTTCAGGGCACGACCAACGACGACCTGATCGACGATACTTATGTCGATAACAACGGCAACTCGGTCGACAGCGGTGAGGGTACCGGCCCTGACGGCAATGGCGATCAGGTCTTTGCCTCCAAGGGGAACGACACCGTCGATGCGGGCCTCGGGAACGATATCGTCTATGGTGGCAGCGGCGATGATGACATCCAGGGCGGCGACGGCGATGACCTGCTGTATGGTGACGGTCAGGGTGGCAGCACCGAATCCCTGAACTGGTTCGCCGAAGGCACCGACGGCACCGACCTTTCGGCCGGTTTCACGCAGGCGACCGGACGTATGAACGTGTCGGTCAGTTTTACCGATGATGGTAATAACAGCCCGGCTTTCGAGGTCGATACCGGTGAAGAAAGCTATGTCCGCAGCGGCGAGACGCAGTCCGAGTTCTCTTCTCTCTATCTTGCCGGACAAGGCCGCGGAGCAACCTCGACGACCCGGATAGAGTTTGCAGCCCGTACCGATTTCGATGTCGAAAACGAAGTCGAGAACGTGATGTTCCGCATCAACGATATTGACTGGGCCAACCGCAATCACCGCGATATTCTCGAGGTCAATGCATATGACGCCAACGGCAATCCGGTTGCCGTCACCCTTACCCCTACCGGCGCGGGCACCAGCCCCGACACTGTCTCGGGCAATACGATTACTGCCGGGAGCCAGTCCGACAGCGCCCTGGACGAATCCGGGTCCGTCCTCGTCGAGATTGCCGGACCGGTTCAAGCGATCG
Source organism: Ruegeria alba (assembly GCF_022321465.1). Taxonomy (NCBI): domain Bacteria; kingdom Pseudomonadati; phylum Pseudomonadota; class Alphaproteobacteria; order Rhodobacterales; family Roseobacteraceae; genus Ruegeria; species Ruegeria alba. The sequence goes on from NZ_JAKOEM010000003.1 coordinate 120,002, forward strand.
AGATCGTCTACTCAAACACACTCAACGGAACTCAGGCCGTTTGGGTCAGTGACGTCTACTTCGACACGCGCGTCCCACAGGACGGCAACGACACGATCGACGGCGGCAGCGGCGATGACACGCTTTCGGGCCAGGGTGGTGACGATCTTCTGCTTGGCAATACCGGTGCCGATCAGGTGTTCGGCGGCGATGGCAACGATACCATCGAAGCCGCACAGGGAGACGCAGCCGAAGGCGGTGCGGGCGATGACCTTTTCATCCTCACCGAGCTTGGCGAAGCGGGCAGCGGCACCATCTCGATCATCGGGAACGAGGAGAACGAGATCAATGGCGACACGCTCGACCTTGGAGGCGTCGCCGACCGTAACACCCTGAACCTGACCACCAACCTGCCCGGCGAACTGGCCGGCACGGTTGAACTGACCGACGGCACGCTGGTCACCTTTTCGAACATCGAGAATATAATCTGCTTTACTCCCGGAACGCTGATCGCCACCGCCCATGGCCCGCGCGCGATCGAAACGCTGCGTCCGGGTGACCTGATCGTCACCCGCGACAACGGCCTGCAACCGCTGCGCTGGGTCGGCAGCCGCGCCGTGGCCGCCAAGGGCAAACACGCCCCGATCCAACTGGACCCGACCCTGTTGCAGGGCGCCAGCGCCCCCCTGCTGGTGTCGCCCCAGCACCGGATGCTGTGGACGGGATCACGGGCTCAGATGTATTTCGGCGAGAGCGAGGTTCTGGTGGCCGCAACCCACCTGCTGAGCAGCCCGGCAGCACGCCGGATCGAAGGTGGCAACGTCACCTATATGCATCTGATGCTGGACCGGCACGAGGTGATCTATGCCAACGATGCCGCGACCGAGAGCTTCTTTCCCGGCGACGAGGGTCTGGACGCACTCAGCGACCGGTCCCGGCAGGAAGTCTTCGACCTGTTCCCCGAACTCCGCAGCCACGCCGGTGCCTTTGGCGATACCGCGCGGCTCTGCCTCAAGGCGCATGAGGCGCGCATTCTGGCGGCGTAAGCGGTGATGCGCTGCCTAATCCGGTAAACAACGATCAGAGCAGCAACCAAGCGCAGAGCAAGCACACTGCCAGCTTCGCAAACGGGCCGAAGCTGCCGTCCGACCGTGGTTGCCGTTGCTGCGGGTGCGGGTGCCGCTCGTGAGAGAAACCATCCGCTCCGGCGGCAAGTTGCAACAGCACTTGCAGGTTGGCAACGCGCCAAGGGCATACAAATCGACTTTGCGTCAAAGGCCCTGTGGCCAGCAAATCTTCAACCTCACGCGGGCTCAGCGCAAACCGATGGTTCGCCCGGACTGCATGGCCGATAATCGAGCGTGGGAAACCGAATTCCATGAAGCTGGAGAGATCAGACAGATTCAGCAAAGCTCGGCGCCATGACCGAACGACAGTACCGACAACCTGACGATACCAGCCAAGCTACAGGTATTGGCACCTCTGGACTTCTTGGTGCCTCTGGCGGGCGGATTGCTCGGGTGCTGTCGCGCGCCATACAAGCGCGGCGAGCCAATGACGTTCCTATGGGGCTGCGCCCCTGAATGCCTGGCGTTCAGGTTTCGCTGTCCCTGGCTGCAAAATGTTCTGAAACGGCCTCAGCTGTCTGCAAGTCAAGAAGGTCGGCCCTGTCGGCAAGGACCTCGGCATAGTAGGGAATGTTCAATAGCCGCTCTTCCCTTGGCTCAGACACCTGCATCGCATTGTAGCCGGTCTGATGGAAATAGGTGACATAGGCTCGAACCTGTGCGGCCCGACCAGTGAATCCCATTGCCAGAAATACCTGATGCAGTTGCTGGATCCTGAGCGCCTCGATTTCTTTCAGTACTTCGGCCGTTCGCTTTGAGCTATGTGCCCAGTCCCGGATCGCGTTGTCATATTGGGGTATGTATTCTTCCTCTTTCAGCAGCACGCCCACATAGGCGAGGTACTGCTCCCAACCGTCATCGCCTGCGGCCTCGATCGCTCTCGTGAACGGTGCGGTATTGCGTTGTGCCCAGTCCTGCCGCACGTCTTCCAGAAGCTCTTCGAGATTGGCGAATTGCCAGTAGAAGGCCCCGGTTGTTGCGCCCAACTCTTCTGCAAGTTGGCGCAGGCTGATACCGGCGATGCCCTTTTCTATCAGCATCTTGCGCGCAGCCGCAATCCAGCTTGCCTTGTCTAGGTTCCTGTCTTTCCTCGGTTTTCGCTCCGCCATGCCAGCTCCTGTTGCCGGACCTGGGGGCGCCCGGAAAAATTTATTGACTCACCTACAGGACATAACGCATGTTACGCAATATACGTAACACCTGTTATGTAGAAGCGCCGTAGAACAACCCAACAAGGAGGATTGAGATGTTTCGAAGCTTTTTTTCGGCTGTCGTGTTCGGAACCGCGCTGGCCGCAACGGCCGCCTCGGCGGAAATCGAACTGAAGTTTGCCACCGATTCCGGGGACCGCGAATCTCCGTCGGGCGTCGCTCTTGCCGCCTGGGCGAATGCCGTGAAGGAAGGGTCCAACGGTGAGATCGACGTCAAGATCTTCTACCAGAATGAACTCGGCGGCCAGCTTGAGGTGTTCGATCTGTTCGTCGCCGGCGAAGTCAATGCCATGATTTCATGGCCTTCGACCTCATATGACAAGCGGATCGGTATCCTGAACACCCCTTACATGGTCACCTCTTGGGAAGAGGCGCTGGACGCATACAAGCCCGGCGGCTGGGCCAATGGCGTGCTGAACACGGTGTTCAACGACATCGGGCTGAAGTATTTCGGCGCCTGGCCCGAAGGTTTCAGCGGTGTCGCAACCCGCGGCGCCTATGCCACCGATGTCGCCGGTGCCGCGAACATCAAGGTGCGGACGCCGCCGCTGTTCCCCTTTCCGCAGATTCTGGAATCGATGGGCTACCAGACCGCCGCGATCGACTGGGGCGAAGTATACACCTCGATCCAGACCGGTGTGGTCGACGGTGACGCGGGCAACGTGATCTACTGGGACTACGAATATTTCCGCGACGTGCTGGACTACTATGTCCGCACGAAACACACCTTTGTCACCGGAAACCTGCTGGTCAACCTCGAGACCTACGAGGGCCTCTCGGACGAACACAAGAAGCTGATCGAAGACGCCGCTGTCGCCGTCATGGAGGCGCGTTTCAAGGCCGCCCGTGACGAAGACCAGCATTATGTTGATCTGGCCGTCCAGTCGGGCATGGAATATTTCGAACTCACGGACGAGCAGATTGCGCCGCTCGCCGAGAAGGTTCGTGCCGAAGTCTGGCCGCAAATGGAACCCGATGTCGGCAAAGACATCATGGACCTGATCCGCGCCCAGGTGAACTGACCTGCACCGTGGCCGGGATCTGACGGTTCCGGCCGCCCTCCTATCAAACATGCTGCGAACCGGGAGAAACGCGACATGGTCGACCTTCTCAGAAAGCTCGATGCCGGGCTGATCGGCATTCTCAACCTCATCGTGATTGTGACAAGTCTCGCGATCACCGGGCTGATCCTGTTTCTGGTTCTCGCCCGTTTCGTGCTTGGCTGGTCGGTCGTGGGCGTGCTGGAGCTCGCCACCCTTTCGGCAATGTGGCTTTACATGTGCGGCGCCGTCGTCGCGGCCCGCAACCATGAACATCTGGTGGTCGATTTCCTTGCCCTGTCTTTGAAAACTCCAAAGCACAAGGCCCTGCACACCTTTGCCGTATCCGTGATCATGGTCGTACTAAGCCTGTTCTTTCTGAGCCTGGCCAATGACATGGTCGCCTGGTCGATCAAGCGGCCGCAAACAACCGCCGCTCTCAGCATTCCCCTCATCGTTCCACAGTCTGCGGTCGTCCTCGCTGCCGTACTCTGTGCTGTCTATGCCGTCCGGGACGCCATCCTCGCCGCTGCTGCCGTTTTTGGCAAAACCGATCAAGAAACAGGAGAGGTCTGAACCATGGAAGCTCTTTTTGGTATCTTGCTTCTGATGGCCCTGATGATCTTCGGGGTACCGGTTGCATGGTCTTTCGCGGGCGTCCTGATGTTTCTGGTTTGGGCCTATGATGTCAGCACGTCGACATTGCTTTTGCAGGGGTTCCGGTCGCTCGACTCGGTTATCCTGCTGGCGCTGCCGCTATTCGTTCTGGCCGGCTATCTGATGCAAAGCGGCGGGGTTGCCGCACGTCTGATCAGCTTCATGTCCATGGCGATGCGGGGCCGCAAGGGTGGCTTGGGTGCAGCCCTGATCGGATCCTCCGGAGTATTCGGTGCGATTTCAGGAACGGCGACCGCCGCCGTTGCCTCGATCGGCACCATCATGGGCGATCCGCTGGCCGCTCGCGGCTATCCCCGCGGTTACACCAGCGCCCTGCTTGGCGTGTCCTCGCTTCTGGGCATCCTGATCCCTCCGTCGATCACGCTCATCCTTTTCGGCGTTGTCACGCGCCAGTCCATCACCGCCCTCTTCGCGGCGACGATCGTGCCAGGTCTGCTGCTGATGTTTGGCCTGATGCTCTTCAACAAGATCGTGACCGCACGCATGCTGGTCGACACGCCCGAACGCATGGCGGCGATTTCGGCACAGAAATCACCCCATGGCCCGCTGCGTGCCACGCTTCAGGCCCTTCCGGCCCTGATGATGCCGGTGGTCATTCTGGGCGGCATCTATGGCGGCGTGTTCACCCCGACCGAGGCCGCAGCGGTTGCCTTGTTCATGGCGATCCTGATCGGCTTCTTCATCTACCGCGATCTTACCTTGTCGCGCTTCCGTCAAAGCCTGGTCGAGGCCGGCGAAACGACGGGCACGATCATTCTTATCCTGCTGTTTTCCTTCATGATCGGACGCATCATGGTGGCCGAAAGCGTGCCGCAGGAACTGACCGAAGCCGTCACGCACCTGACAGAGAACAAGATCCTGATCCTGCTCTTGGTCAACGCATTCCTGATCTTCGTCGGAATGATCATGGACGACCTGTCGGTGACCGTGGTGATCGCGCCGCTGATGATGCCCCTGATGGTTCATCATGGCGTCGACCCGGTCCACTATGCCTCTATCGTGGCCTGTTCGGTCGTGATCGGTGCCAACAGCCCGCCGGTCGCCCCGATCCTTTACATGGCCTGCCGCATCGGCAAGGTTTCTATTCATGAAGCGGTCAAGCCAGCCTTGCAAATCATCTTCTACGTGGCACTTCCCGTGATGCTTCTGGTTACGTTTTTCCCGGAGCTGTCGCTTTTTGTCCCGCGACTGTTGGGCTTGCACTGAGAACAGAGAACCAAAATGCCACTGCTCACTCTTGCCCTTTTTCAAGCTCGCCCAGCGTTTCGTTCCGCTGACGACGCTCTCACCGATCTAGATCTGGCAATGTCGCGTGCCGCAGCAGCAGGCGCCGGCATGCTGATCACACCAGAGTTGTACCTTTCAGGCTATGGCTCTGCTGGCGCCGTGCGAGCAACGGCCCAGGTCCAGGGATCGCAATTTCTACGCGCTGCCGGACAGCTTGCGGCACGGCATCGCGTCGGGCTGGTTCTCGGATACCCGGAACAAAGCGGCTGCGCGCTCTATAACAGCGCCGCCGTCTTTGACCGGGCCGGGCACCTGATCAGCAACTATCGCAAGGTGGCGTTGCCGAACGACTTCGAAAGGGACTGTTTCACGCCGGGGGCCGGACCGGAAGCGTTCGACTTTGAAGGCATCCGCTGTTCGGTCCTGATCTGCTATGACATCGAATTCCCTGAACTGGCGCGGCGGGCTGCGCTGTTGGGAACTGAACTCTTGCTCGTGCCGACAGCGCTTCGGGCCAAGTGGCGCTTTGTCTCGGATGCCATCGTGCCGTCGCGGGCGTATGAAAACGCCATGTTCATCGGCTATTGCGATTTCGCGGCCGACGAAGCCAATTCAGAATTCAGTGGAACCAGTTCGATCTGCGCCCCGGATGGACAGCACCTTTGCCGCGCGTCCGGCCGGGAGGACATGGTGTTGGCGACAATCGACACCTCCGCCGTTCATCTGCGCAAGTCCGACTTCGACTTCTTGCAGGATCTAGAGCGGTTTGACCTCGCAACACCGCCGTTCCCGAAGATCGCTTGAACACCCGGCTAGATAGAAAGCATCGCGATGGCCTATGCAAGCCACACTCCGGTAATTCCGCCACTTGACCGACCGTCCGGCTGGCGCCCGGCAGATGAAATCGTCCCCATCAACGAAGTTTCCGAGATCGGCGCCAACTATGACTGGCTCATCGTTGGCGCTGGCATCACCGGGCTGTCCGCGGCGCATCGTCTGGGTGAACTGGTGCCACAGGACCGCATTCTGCTCGTCGATGCGCGCCCGGTCGGCTGGGGGGCATCGGGGCGAAACTCTGGTTTTCTTCTCGATCTGCCGCACAAGTTCGACCTGGATCACCCCGATGCCACGAGGCTTCGCAAGATCATGGCTCTGAACCGCAGCGCGATTTCGGTGCTTGGGGAGCAGACCGAGCGCTTGGGAATCGATTGCGACTGGTCGCCCGTCGGCAAGCTGCAAGGTGCGGTACGTGAGCGCGGAACGGGCATGATGCGCAAGTTCTGCGCGGCGCTGGACAAGATTGGCGAACCTTACGAGGTTCTCGACCGGCAAAGTTGCGCTGCCATCATGGGAACGGAATACTACGCTGGCGCCGTCTTTACCCCCGGCGCTGTGCTGGTGGACCCTTTCCTGCTGGTCAGAGGATTGGCGCGGCAGCTGCCGGAAAACGTGACCCTGCGCGACGATGCGGCAGTCGTCGAGTTTTCGGAAAAGGCCGGGGGATTTGCGGCCGAGCTGCGTTTGGCCGATGGGAGCACAGTCTCCGTTTCGGCCAATAAGGTCATTCTCGGGACCGACCCCTACACGCCGGAGTTCGGCTATATGAAAGACCGGATTCTGCCAACGATCACCTATGCAAGCATCACGCGGGCGCTCACTCCCGCCGAGCGCAAGCGCTACACCGGCAAGATGAACTGGGGACTGACCCCGGCCGATGCGGGTGGAACCACGCTCAGGATGACATCGGACGGGCGGCTCCTGATCCGTAACCACTATGGCTTTGCCCCGAACTACAAGGCGTCTTCGCGCGACCTCGGCAAGGTGGCCGAAGCGCACCGGCAGGGGCTCGACAACCGGTTCCCGGCCTTGGCCAACGTCCCGATCAGCTCGAGCTGGGGCGGGGTCGTCAGCCTGTCGCGGAACCATGCGACATTCTTCGGCGAAATGGCTCCAGGGGTCTATTCGGCGAACTGTTACAATGGTGTCGGCATGACGCGCGGCACCAGCTCGGGTCGTCTTCTGGTCGATCTCGCGCTCGGGAGATCCTCGCAGGCGCTCGAAGACATCATCGCCGTCAGTGGCCGGCCTTCGACGATTCCACCGGATCCATTCCGTTCGCTCGGTGTCAGCGGACGCATGAAACTGGTCGAGTGGGAAAGCCGCTCCGAAATCTGAGATTCGGCAAATCTGAAAGAAAACGAAATGAAGGCAGTCCGTCACAAGATTGGTCCGCGCATGAGTCAGGCCGTGCGCGCGGGCGACATGGTATACTTCGCCGGGCAGATTCCCGATGATCGGACGACCGACATCATGGGCCAAACTGCCGAAACTCTGGGCAAGATTGACGCGCTTTTGGCCGAGATGGGCGGCACCAAGTCCGACCTCGTCTCAGTTCAGATCTGGCTGAGCGACATGACGGATTTTGCGGGGATGAACATCGTCTGGGAGTCTTGGGTAGACTCGGAAAACCCGCCAGCCAGAGCAACAGCAGGAGTCGCGCTGGCCAGCCCGGATGTACGTGTAGAGATTATAGCGATCGCTCACATCCAGGCGGGCGCAGAAACCGCTGGCACTGATGGTCCAACAATGTCCGCATCCTCAGATACGCGGTGACCAGTTCGCACCAACAGCAAACGGCAGCTCCGCGCCCCGAACGACAATTTGCAGGAGCAGGTGCGGGCTTGCAGCCGTTGTTGGACAACCTTGTATCGACCAAACGCCCGATGTGCCCGCCAGGTGGCTTCCAGTTGCGCGGGTTGCCGTCAGGTGAAAAACTCTAGCCCGTTTTCTGCAAAACGGGCCCGGTTCCGCGCGCGGCCCAGGCGCGCACGGCGTCGCCGAAGGCGGTGAACAGCGGCCGCGAGACCGGATCGCTGGCCGCGTCCCATTCGGGATGCCATTGCACCGACAGGGTAAAGCCCGGCGCGTCGCGCACATAGATCGCCTCGGGAGTACCGTCCGGGGCATGACCGTCGATCTCGATGCGGGCACCCGCGGTCTTGATCCCCTGCCCGTGCAGCGTGTTGGTCATTACCTCGCGGGCGCCGAAAACACGGTGGAACACGCCGCCTTCGGTCACGCTGACGATATGGCGCAGGGCGAACTTCTCTTCCAGCGTGCCATCCGGCGGCATCCGGTGGTTCATCCGGCCCGGCAGGTCGCGGATCTCGGGGTAGAGCGTGCCGCCCATCGCCACGTTCACCTCTTGAAAGCCGCGGCAGATGCCCAGAAAGGGCTGGCCCCGCTCGACACAGGCGCGCACCAGCGGCAGGGTGATGGCATCGCGGGCACGGTCGAATTCGCCATGCGCGGCGGTTTCGCTCTCGCCATATTCCTCGGGATGAACATTGGGGCGACCGCCGGTCAGCAGGAACCCGTCGCAGACATCAAGCAGTTCGGAAACCGAGACATAACGCGGGTCGGCCGGGATCAGCAGCGGCAGACAGCCCGAGACATTGGCCACCGCGTCCGAATTCATCGTCCCGCCCGCATGGGTCGGATACTGATCGTTCAGCAGATACGAGTTGCCGATGATCCCTACGACTGGCCGCGTCATCCCGTCCCCTTGCGCTTGCCCCTTTCGACGCAGCCTAGCCGCGCCTCACAAGCGCTGCAACAGCGGCCGCATCGCAGCAAGCGCGCAGGCGCGTGTTCACCTGCGCACACAGGGGCGTGACCGGCTTGCGGGATCAGGCGCCAAGGCTGGCCTTCAGTTCCAGCCGGCGGGCATGCAGAACCGGCTCGGTATAGCCCGAGGGCTGCACCCGCCCCTTGAACACCAGATCGCAGGCCGCCTGGAAGGCGATGCCGTCGAACCCCGGCGCCATCGGGCGATAGGCCGGGTCGTCCGCGTTCTGATCATCGACCACCGCCGCCATCTTGCGCATGGCCGCCATCACCTCCTGCGCGTCCACCACGCCATGATGCAGCCAGTTGGCGATGTGCTGCGCCGAGATGCGGCAGGTGGCGCGGTCCTCCATCAGGCCCACGTTGTTGATATCCGGCACCTTGGAGCAACCAACGCCCTGATCGACCCAGCGCACGACATAGCCGAGAATGCCCTGCGCGTTGTTCTCGACCTCGCGGCGGATCTGATCGGACGACCATTTGCGGAAGCTGGCCAGAGGGATTTCCAGGATCCCGTCCACATGCGCCCGCCGTCCGCCGGCGCGCAGCGCGGCCTGTACCGCGAACACGTCGACCTTGTGATAATGCAGCGCATGCAGGGTGGCCGCCGTCGGGCTGGGCACCCAGGCGCAATTGGCGCCTGCCTTGGGATGCTCGATCTTGGTCTCGATCATGGCCGCCATCCGGTCCGGCATCGCCCACATGCCCTTGCCGATCTGCGCCTTGCCCGAGAGGCCGCATTCCAGACCGATATCGACATTCAGGTTCTCATAGGCGGTGATCCAGGATTTGCGCTTGATGAAATCCTTACGGCTGAACGGCCCCGCCTCCATCGAGGTATGGATTTCGTCGCCGGTCCGGTCGAGGAACCCGGTGTTGATGAAGCAGACCCGCGATCTGGCGGCACGGATACATTCCTTGAGGTTGACGCTGGTGCGCCGCTCTTCGTCCATGATGCCGATCTTGACCGTGTTGCGCGGCAGGCCAAGAATATCCTCGACCATGTCAAAGGTCCGGACGGCAAAACCCACCTCTTCCGGCCCGTGCATCTTGGGCTTGACCACATAGACCGAGCCGGCAAGCGAATTGCCGCCCGCCCGGTTCAGGTCATGCATCGCGATGGCGACGGTGACCAGCGCGTCCATCAAGCCTTCGAAGATTTCCGCCCCATCCGCATCCAGCACCGCCGGGTTGGTCATCAGGTGACCGACATTGCGCACCAGCATCAGCGCCCGGCCCTTGACGCTCATCGCGCTGCCATCGGGGGCAAGATAGTCCAGATCGCCGGCCAGCGCGCGGGTGAAGGTGGCACCACCCTTGGTCACCTCCTCGCTCAGGTCACCACGCATCAGGCCCAGCCAGTTGCCATAGGCCAACACCTTGTCCTCGGCGTCGACACAGGCCACCGAATCCTCGCAATCCATGATCGCCGAGACCGCGCTTTCCAGCCGCACATCGGCCAGACCCGCCTGATCGTGGCAGCCCACCGGATGGGTGCGGTCAAAGACCAGCTCCACATGCAACCCGTTGTTGCGCAAGAGCACCGCGTCGGGCGCCTTGGGGTGACCGCGATAGCCTGCGAATTTCGCCGGGTCGATCAGCGGCTGACCATCGACCAGCAACGCGCCTTCACGGATGTGATAGCGGCGGGCATCGGCATGGCTGACGCCCTGCACCGGAAACGCCTCGTCCAGAAAGACACGCGCGCGCGCCACCACACGGGCGCCACGACCCCGGTCGTAGCCGCCCGCCGGTATCGGCCCGGCCATGGCGTCGGTGCCATAAAGCGCATCATACAGGCTGCCCCAGCGGGCATTGGCGGCGTTGAGCGCGTAGCGGGCATTGGTGATCGGCACCACCAGCTGCGGCCCCGGCACCGATGCGATTTCAGGGTCGGTATCGGCCGTTTCGATCTCGAAGGCCGCGCCTTCGGGCAGCAGATAACCGATCTGGGCCAGAAACGCCTTGTACGCTTCGTGATCATGCGGCCGGTCGCGATGGGCGACATGCCAGGCGTCGATCTGCTCCTGAAGCGCCTCGCGCCGCGCCAGCAATGCGCGGTTCACCGGTGCCAGTTCGGCCACCATCCGCGCCATCCCGGCCCAGAAATCGGCGGGTTCCACCCCGGTACCGGGCAAGGCGCGCGTCTCGATGAAATCCGCCAGTTCCCCAGCGACTTTCAGCCCGTTCCGTTCCACTCTGCCGCTCATCATCGCGCCTCCGCCTTGCCGCCTGTGTACAATCGCATACTCCAGTTATCGCGAATGCAGCGGTCAAACAACAAAATGGCACGCCGGATTTACCAATGAAGCCGAAGGCAGTTTCCACCATTCCCGAACAGCGCAGACCATGAACGGCAAAGGAGCGCCGCTTGCACCCCCGGCGTGTTCTACCTAACGTCTCGCCAAACCGACAGCAGCCGAGGTTCCCATGCGCGACGCCGCCCCGAAAACCATCCACCTCAAGGATTACACCCCGTTCGGCTATCTGGTGGACGAGGTGCGCCTGACCTTTGACCTGGCGCCCGACGCAACCCGCGTCACCTCGCGCATCGCCTTTCGCCCCAATCCCGAGACGACCGACCGCCGGTTCTTTCTGCATGGCGAGGAACTGCGCCTGCTGCGCGCCGCCATCGACGGTGCCGAGATCGCCCCCGAAATCACCGACGAGGGTCTGATCTGCGCCGTTCCCGATGCGCCCTTTGTCTGGGAAGCCGAGGTCGAGATCGCACCGGCCGCCAATACCGCGCTCGAAGGACTTTATCTCTCGAACGGGATGTACTGCACCCAATGCGAGGCCGAAGGCTTTCGCAAGATCACCTATTACCCCGACCGCCCCGATGTCATGAGCACCTTTACCGTGCGTATCAACGGCACGCATCCGGTGCTCTTGTCCAATGGCAACCCGGTCGATAGCGGCGAGGGCTTTGCAGAATGGCATGACCCATGGCCAAAACCGGCCTATCTCTTTGCACTGGTGGCGGGGGACCTGCTGGCTCATTCCGACACGTTCACCACCGTTTCGGGCCGCGTAGTGGATCTGAACCTCTGGGTCCGTCCCGGAGACGAGGGCAAATGCGCCTTTGGCATGGAGGCGCTGAAGAAATCCATGCGCTGGGATGAAGAGGTCTATGGCCGCGAATACGATCTGGACGTGTTCAACATCGTTGCGGTCGACGATTTCAACATGGGCGCGATGGAGAACAAGGGGCTGAACATCTTCAATTCGGCCGCCGTGCTGGCCAGCCCCGAAACCTCGACCGACGACAATTTCGAACGGATCGAGGCGATCATCGCGCATGAGTATTTCCACAACTGGACCGGCAACCGCATCACCTGCCGCGACTGGTTCCAGCTCTGCCTCAAGGAAGGGCTGACCGTGTTCCGCGACGCCCAGTTCACCTCGGACCTGCGCAGCGCGCCCGTCAAACGCATCCGCGACGTGATCGACCTGCGCGCCCGCCAGTTCCCCGAGGATCAGGGCCCGCTCAGCCACCCGGTGCGGCCCGAAAGCTTTCAGGAGATCAACAACTTTTACACCGCCACCGTCTATGAAAAGGGCGCCGAGGTGATCGGCATGCTGAAACGGCTGGTGGGCGATGCCGCCTATGCCGAGGCGCTGGACCTCTATTTCGCCCGCCATGACGGGCAGGCCTGCACCATCGAGGACTGGCTCAAGGTGTTCGAGGATGTCACAGGGCGCGACCTGTCGCAGTTCAAGCGCTGGTACAGCCAGGCCGGCACCCCGCGCCTGACGGTCGAGGAGGCGTGGCAGGACGGCACCTTTACCCTGACCCTGTCGCAAGAGACCCCCGCCACGCCCGGCCAGCCCGACAAGCTGCCACAGGTGATCCCGGTCGCCGTCGGACTGCTCAACCCCAATGGCGACGAGGTGCGCGCCACCGAGGTGCTGGAACTGACGCAGGCGCGTCAGAGCTTCTCGTTTGACGGGCTGGCGGCACGTCCAGTGGCCTCGGTGCTGCGCGATTTCTCGGCGCCGGTGGTTCTGGACCATGACCTCTCGCCCGAGCAGCGCGCCTTTCTGTTGGCCCATGACACCGATCCCTTCAACCGTTGGGAAGCGGGCCGTGCGCTGGCCGGGCAATGCCTGCTCGACATGATCACCGAGGACGCCGCGCCCGATACCGCCTATCTGGACGGGTTGACGGCGGTGCTGCGCGACGATGGGCTGGACCCGGCCTATCGCGCGCTGATGCTGGGCCTGCCCAGCCAGTCGGAACTGGCCGCCACCCTGCATCAGCGCGGCCTGATCCCCGATCCGCAGGCGATCTGGGAGGCGACCGAGACCCTGCGCCAGACCACCGCCCAACACATGCAGGACCTGCTGCCACGGCTCAGGGCCGAGGCACAGATCGAGGCACCGTTCCGGCCCGATGCAGACCAGGCCGGCAAGCGCGCATTGGGCAGCGCCGCACTGGCTCTGCTGTCGCGGCTCGATAGCGGTACGCAGGCGGCGGCGGATTATGCCTGCGCCGACAACATGACGCTGCAACTTTCGGCGCTGTCCTGTCTGCTCAAGGCGGGCAAGGGCGAAGTCGAACTGGCCGCCTTTTATGACCAGTGGCGCGGCGACCGGCTGGTGATCGACAAATGGTTCGGGCTTCAGGTGGCACTGGCGGCGCCCGAACAGGCGGCGGAAACCGCCCGGCGCCTGAGCGCGCATGCCGAGTTCAACTGGCGCAATCCGAACCGGTTCCGTGCCGTCTTCGGCGCGCTGGCCATGCACCATGCCGGCTTCCATCATGCCTCGGGCGCGGCATACCAGCTGTTGGCGGACTGGCTGATCCGGCTGGATCCGGTAAACCCGCAGACCACCGCGCGGATGTGCTCGGCCTATCAGACCTGGCGACGGTATGACAACGACCGGCAGCTGCTGATCGGCGCCCAGCTGGATCGCATTCTGGCCCAGCCGAACCTCAGCCGGGACACCACCGAGATGCTGACCCGCATCCGGGGCAGCTGAGCCATGCGCCGAACCCTGCTCATCACCGGGGCCAGCGCCGGGATCGGCGCCGCCATCGCCCGCCTCGCCGCCACGCGCGGCTATGATCTTGCGCTCAACTACCGGCAGGACCGGGCCGGGGCCGAGTCGGTGGCCGAGGCCGCCCGCCATGCGGGCGCTACTGTGATCCTGTGCCCCGGCGACGTGGCCGACCCCGAAGACATCCGGCGCATCTATGCGCGGGTGGATGAGGGCTTTGACCGCCTCGACGGGCTGGTCAACAATGCTGGCATCGTCGACCGCGCGGCCCGTGTCACCGACCTCACTCATGACCGCCTGCGGCGCATGTTCGATGTCAACGTGATCGGCGCCATTCTGGTCGCCAAAGAGGCGGTGCTGCGGATGCAGGCCCATGGCCGGGGCGGCGCCATCGTCAATCTTTCCTCTGCCGCTGCGCGTCTGGGCTCGGCCAACCAATATGTCGATTACGCCGCCAGCAAGGCCGCGATCGACACCTTTACCAAGGGCCTCGCCGACGAGGTCGCCGCAGAGGGGATCCGCGTCAACGCGCTCCGCCCCGGTCTGATCGAGACCGGGATCCATGCCAAGGGCGGCGAACCGGATCGGGCGCAACGGTTGGCGCCGGGTGTCCCGATGCAGCGGACCGGCACCGTGACCGAGGTGGCCGAAGCGGCGCTTTTCCTGCTCTCGGACGCGGCGTCTTACATCACCGGCACCACGCTCGACGTCAGCGGCGGGCGGTGACCCTCACGATGACCGAACCGCTCCGCTACGTCCGCCACGCCCGCAGCCCCCGCAATGTCGTGCTGCTGCTGGCGGTCTGGACGGGGCTTGCGACAGTGATGGTTCTGTTTCAAGCGGCCTGGTGGCTGATCGCGCTGTGCGCCCTGCCGACCCTGCCGCTGTTGTCCGAGATCATCACCGACCGCCGCGCGGGTCTCGATCTGGACGCCGCTCGGCTCAGCTGGTTCTCGGGGCGCCTGGACGGGTCTGTCGCGCTGGACGAGATCGCGCAGGTTCGGCTGGATACGCGCTGGGATTTCAGCATTCGCGCCACGCTGTGCCTGCATTCAGGCAAAGAGATACGGCTGCCACAAGAGTCTCTGCCCCCGCATCGTGAGTTCGAAGAGATCCTGACCGCGCGTGGACTGGCCGTGGTTCGGCATCATTTCGCCGGTCGTTAGCGGATTGATGCCAGTCCGGGCGCAATCCCCAGAGCCCGCCGCAAAACCTGTCCCGAAACACCCCGCTCCGGCCTTTTTTGTGCCGCAAATCAGCGTCAGCCTGAAGCCAATACGACACCACACAGGCCAAGCATTAATCAGTATGCTGAAAAGATCCCGCACCGTTCTGAGTTCTTTGCCTGATCTGACCGCGCGACTGTTCGGTCGCGCGGTCGACTTCTCGGCTCAGACAGAACCGCGCCCTCCGATCCGGCTCGAAGATTTCCTGTCGATCCCGATCGCCGAGCACGGACAGGACGAAGACATCCGCGCCAGGCTGCGCGCTCATGGCCAGTTCCTGGCCCGGCAAGAGCGCTGGCAGGACCTGTCGGATGAAATCCGCGCCGCCGATGCCACTCGCGAAGCCACGCCGGGCGGGACCCCGGTTGCCGACCTGCTGGCCTTTGGTGCCCGGTCCGACGTGGTGCTGGCCGTCGAAGAGGCGCTGATGGACAGCCATCGCACCGATCAGGCCCCGTTGATCAACGGGATCCGGGCGCTGGAATTCGTGCGTCAGGATCATGCCGACGATCCCTATATCGCGCTGATCGTGGCGCTGACCCATATCGACCTGGCCTGGGCCTGGCGCGGCACCGGATGGGACACGATCGTGCCCCGACTCCACCGCGAGAAATGCGCCGCGCATTTCGACCGCGCCATCGAGATCCTGTCACCCTGGTGCGGCGTCAGGATGGACAGCCCGGTCCTGCAATCGGCCTGCTGCGCCTTGCTGGCCGGTCGCCGGACGCCGCAACGCAGGGTCGCGGATTGCTACGAGGCACTGATCGACCTCGATCCGTACAATCCCCGCCACATGCGCGCGCTGGGCAACCACCTGTTGCCGCGCTGGTTCGGCTCCTACGCGGAATTGGAACTGGAGGCCCGCCGGACCGCCGCGCGGACACAGGATATCTGGGGCGCCGGCGGTTATACTTGGGTCAGCCTGGACGCGATCGCCCAGGATGAAGAGGCCTGTGCCCGCGTCGATGTCGACTTCTTTGTCGACGGGTTGCGGGACATCGTGCGCGCCCGCCCCGAGCAAGAGACCATCAACATGCTGGCGTCCTATTGCGCGGTGACCCTGCGCGGCAATCTTGGCCTGCATGAAGAAGCGGATCTGAACCGCATCCGTATCTGCAACGCGGCCGACTGGTTGATCCGCGACCACCTGACCGAAGTGCATCCGATGATCTGGGCGCATGCCGCCGATGGCTTCGACAACAACATGCGCGTCAGTTCACCCAGCCGGTTCGCCGCGCGCGGTCGGGCCGATGCCCTGCAGGTCATCGCCAATCTGTTCCGCGACGAGATCCGCGAGGGCAACCGGGTCGTTTTCACGCCCGAGGGGCCTCAGTTGCACGGCGCCTGAGGTCCCCCGCTTCGGGTGACATCGTCGAACCGGGGGCGCCAGCCCAGCGCGGTCAGGCGCGGTGCAGCCAGCCTTTGATCCAGCATCGGCCCCAAGGCGCTGTCGCCATAACGCACCAAGGCCTCGGCCCGGTCCAGCACCCTGATGGACGCATCGGGCCCGGCGACGGCGCGCGCGATCTCGCCCACCGGGCGGCCGGGTTCGGCGGTGGCGAGGAAATCTCCGCCCTGCCCCGGCAGCCCCGCCAGCAGCAGATAGGCTTGTGCCAGGTCATCGGCATGCACCAGTGGCCAGCGGATCGCCGGGTCGCCCAGGATCTCGACCTCGGGCGCGTGGAACCGTTCCAGCATGCCACCCGCGTTGCTATCATAGACCGCACCCGGATGCAGCACTGCCAGATCGGTGGCATTGCTCGCTTCCAGCATCGCCACGGTATCAAGCATCCAGCCCCAGGGCGTAGCAGGGTCAAAGGGCGCGGTTTCATCCCTGACCTGCCCGCCGGTATCGCCGTAAAGCCATATGCCGCCTGTATAAATCAGGCGCGGATGGCGCCCGGCCCGGCGCGCTGCCGTTACCAGTGCCTCCATCGCGGCGCGGTCGACGTCGCCCATATCCGGGCCAAAGGTGGCCGCGGCATGGATGATGGCATCCGCCGCCACGGCCTCTGCCGCCCAGACCTCGGGTTGACGCAGATCGCCGCGACAGACCTGCCCTCCGTCACCCTCTACCTGCGCGGCCGCGTGGCCGGACCGGGCCAGCCCGGTCACCTGGTGCCCCGCCGCGACGCCAGCGCGCAGAACCGCCCCCCCGACCAACCCGCTGGCCCCTGTCACAAACAGCCTCATTTCCGTGCCTCCCTTCTGGATTCGTCCCAACCTGCCGCCTCAACCATGGTTGAGATCAAGCCCCTTTCCCCGTGCCCCCTTGCCCAACGCCGCGCACGCGCCTAGAAGGCGGTTTGAACCAAGCGGACAAGAGGCACACCCATGCTGGACCTGACCTTCGAGACCCCCAAACCCAAGACCATCGCCGGTGCCAAGCACGACTGGGAACTGGTGATTGGCATGGAGGTGCATGCTCAGGTCGCGTCGCAGGCGAAACTGTTCTCGGGCGCCTCGACCGCTTTTGGCGCCGAGCCCAATTCCAACGTCTCTTTCGTGGATGCGGCGATGCCGGGCATGCTGCCTGTGATCAACGAGTTCTGCGTCGAACAGGCGGTGCGCACCGGGCTGGGGCTGAAGGCCGAGATCAACCTGAAATCGGCCTTTGACCGCAAGAACTATTTCTACCCCGACCTGCCACAGGGATACCAGATCTCCCAGCTTTATCATCCCATTGTGGGCGAAGGAGAAGTGCTGGTCGAGATGGGAGACGGCACCGCGCGCCGGGTCCGGATCGAACGTATCCACATGGAACAGGACGCGGGCAAGTCGATCCACGACATGGATCCGAACATGTCCTTTGTCGACCTGAACCGGACCGGCGTCTGCCTGATGGAGATCGTCAGCCGTCCCGATATCCGTGGCCCCGAAGAGGCCGCCGCCTATATCGCCAAGCTGCGCCAGATCCTGCGCTATCTGGGCACCTGCGACGGCAACATGCAGAACGGCAACCTGCGGGCCGATGTGAACGTGTCGATCTGCCGTCCGGGCGCCTATGAGAAGTATCAGGAAACACAGGACTTTTCGCATCTGGGCACGCGTTGCGAGATCAAGAACATGAACTCGATGCGGTTCATCCAGGCGGCCATCGAATACGAGGCGCGCCGCCAGATCGCCATTGTCGAGGCGGGCGGCAAGGTGGATCAGGAAACCCGGCTCTATGACCCGGACAAGAACGAGACCCGCTCGATGCGGTCCAAGGAAGAGGCGCATGATTACCGCTACTTCCCCGATCCCGACCTGTTGCCGCTGGAGATCGAGCAGGCCTGGGTCGACGATATCGCGGCCAACCTGCCCGAACTGCCAGACGACAAAAAGGCGCGTTTCATCAAGGATTTCGGCCTGACCGATTATGACGCCTCGGTGCTGACCGCCGAGGTGGAATCGGCCGCTTATTTCGAAGACGTGGCCAAGGGCCGCAACGGCAAGCTGGCGGCCAACTGGGTCATCAACGAGCTGTTCGGACGGCTGAAGAAAGAGGACCACGATATCACCGACAGCCCGGTCAGCCCGGCGCAGCTGGGCGGCATCATCGACCTGATCGCGTCTGATGCAATCTCGGGCAAGATCGCCAAGGACCTGTTCGAAATCGTCTATACCGAAGGCGGTGACCCGGCCGAGATCGTCGAGGCCCGCGGCATGAAGCAGGTCACCGACACCGGCGCCATCGAGGCCGCGCTGGACGAGATCATCGCCGCCAACCCGGCGCAGGTGGAAAAGGCCAAGGTGAACCCGAAACTGGCGGGCTGGTTCGTCGGTCAGGTGATGAAGGCCACCGGCGGCAAGGCCAATCCGGGTGTCGTCAACCAGATGGTTTCGAAGAAACTGAATGGCTGACACAGCCGCTCTCGCATGATCCAAGGGATCGTGCGAGCGCGCGCCAAGGCCGTCTAGGATCTGGCCACGGCCAAGCTGGGCCTGTGATCTGTACGGGGCTTTGACCGTTTTACACCGGAGATCAAGGGCGCCCTCGGGCGCCCTTTTTGCTGCGCCAACGGATACAGCAAGGGGGTACGGAGCGGATCAACCCACCTTGCTCTCCACCGGTTTCACGCTCCGATCGCGGACGTGATCCAGAAACGCCACCACGTGATCGGCCGGTCGCCCGGTGCCTGACCATGCCCAGACAAATTCGAACCGGGCCGGAGCGCCGTCGGCGCGCAGCAGCGGAACCGCGCTCGTGGCATCGGCCAGCAGCTTGGCCCGGGGCAAAATCCCCGCCCCCAGCCCCAGCCAGGTCCATTCCTGGATCACCTGATAGCTGAGCGCATAGCCCGGATAGGCGGGCGGCGAGATGCCTTCGGCCTCGAACAACACCTCAAGCGAGCGATTGAGACCGCACCCACCCGCTGTCATGATGACCGGATCATTGGGCAGATCGGTCAGACACAGGGCCACGGGCGGTTCAACCCTTTGCCCCGATTGCGGCAGATAGTAGAGCGGATCGGAATAGAACGGCGTCTGTTGCATCCCGTCCGGGACACTGTCGCGCGGCAGGATCGCCATGTCGATGGCACCGCTCTCCAGCCGCCCGGCCAGATCGTCCAGCAGGCATTCCTTGAAAAACACCTCGACCCCTTGGTGCAGGCGGCAGAACGGATCGGTCACGCCAGTCAGCATCCGCATGTCCACCAGCGGGGAAAATCCCAGCCGCAGCAGTTTGCGCGCGGGGTTGTGAAAGGCGGCGGCGGCGGCTGTGACCTCGTCACGCGCGGACAGGACGCTTTCGAGATGGGGCAGGATATGCCGCCCGAACGGGGTCAGCGCCACCTTGCGCGTGGTCCGGGCAAAGAGTTTGGCGCCCAGTTCCTCCTCGATCTGCGCCACCGCGCTGGACAAGCTGGGCTGGGTCGCGTGGCAGATATCGGCGGCCCGGCTGAACGATTGCTCGCGCGCCACTGTCACCACAAATTCGATCTGTCTGAGTTTCATGCCGAACCCCGCCCGATTAATACACAATACCTATCAATGATATCCATTAATGCAATTTCTCTTTTGAAGCAGCCAGAGCGACAGTGCCGGGGAAAGCCAACCAGAAGGGACAATGAAATGGCATTTGATTTTCGGAACAAGCTCTTGGGCCAGATTTCGGGCGCGGCACTGATGCTGGCCGTGACAACCGATGGGGCAATGGCTGGGGACCTGAGCGACGCGCAGATCCTTGGCATTTATTCCCAGGTCAACAGTTTCGACATAGAAACCGCGCTGCTGGGGCAGCTCAAAGGCGCCTCGGACGAGGTGCGCGCCATCGGTGCCATGGTGTCGGCCGATCATACCGGCGTGCGCGCGGCGGCGCATCAGCTGGCCGCCAGCATCGGGGTGACCCCGGAACTGCCGCCCGCGCGCATCGACGCGGCGCGCGACCATGACGCGGTGATCCTGAGCCTGCACAAGCTGGAGGGCGCCGAGTTCGATGCCGCCTATCTGCGCCACGAGATCGCCTTTCACACCGCTGCCATCAGCGCGGTCGAGGGATTGCTCTTGCCCAGCGCCGACAGCCCCGAGCTGAAGGCACATTTCGAGGCGGTGCTGCCTGCCTTTCAGCATCACCTGCAAATGAACCTGGACGCCGCCGAAACACTGGGTGTCGCTCTAGAGTAACCCCCTGGCGCGCGCGCTCCTGCCCGCGCTCAGGTGGTGCCGGCGGGACGTCGCTGTCCTGTCCGGCACCTCTGGTCTTTTTGCATCCGCCTGGAGTAGTCTGCGCGCGATCCAAAGAGGCTCTGAGCATGATCCGCTACGAATACAAGGTTGTCCCCGCCCCGGAGAAGGGCATCAAGGCCAAGGGCGTCAAGACCGCGCCGGCGCGGTTCGCGCTGTCGGTGGAACAGGCGCTGAACCAAATGGCCGCCGAGGGCTGGGAATATCAGCGGGCCGAGTTGCTGCCCAGCGAGGAGCGCTCGGGCCTGACCGGCTCGACCACCAACTGGCGCAACGTGCTGGTGTTCCGCCGCCCCCTGCCCGCAGGTCCCGAAGTATTGCCCGAGGCCGAGGTCGCGGCAGAGCCCGTGGCCGAGGCGACCGCGCCCCTGAGTGCCGACAGCCCGCCGCTGGCCCGGCCCGTACCCGGCCCGTCCGAGGCGGATCGCCGCGCGCCCGCGCCCATCGCGGCGCCGGTCAACGATCCGCCGATGCATGGTGCCAAGACCACGGACGCCGGCAGCACAGAGCCCGAGGCCAAGGTCGAGAAGGACTAGGTGCCGATATCCAGTGCCAGCGCATGGATGCGCGGCACGATATCGCCCAGCGCCTGATGCACCGCGCGATGCCGCGCCACCCGGCTTTGCCCGGCAAAGGCGGCGGCACGGATGCGGATGTTGAAATGGCTCTGACCGCCCTCGCGAAATCCGGCGTGGCCGCGATGGCTTTCACTGTCGTCCACCACCTCCAGCTCGGTCGGCGCGAATGCCGCCTGCAACCGCGTGCGCATTTCCTCTGCGATCGTCATGCCCGTCTGCCCTCACATTCCCGCGCAATCTGCGCTCTTTTCCGCGCGGCCGCGATTTTCTTGCCGCCGCCCTCTTCTATCTGGCGTCACTTAGACTAAACTCCTGCCTCCGAGTCGAGAAGCCGCAACCGAAAGGGCCCGCCATGAGCAAATCAGATCCGTTCGGATTCGATATGTCCGTCTCTTCCGCCAAGAAAAAGAACCCGCGCGGGCGCCGGGGCATGTCGGGCGCGTCCGAAACCTCGGTCCGGGTCTGCGAACACGAGGGTTGCACCGAGGCAGGCAAGTTCCGCGCGCCCAAGGCCCCCGATGTGCTGGACGACTATTTCTGGTTCTGCCAGCAGCATGTGCGCGAATATAACCAGAAATGGAACTTCTTCGACGGCACCACCGAGGCCGAGATGAACGCGCAAATGTCCAAGGACAAGGTGTGGGAACGCAAGACGCGACCGATGACCGACCCCGAGGCGCGCGCCTGGGCACGGCTGGGCATCGAGGACCCGCATCAGGTTCTGGGGGCCAACGCCACCCAGAATCCGGGCCGCGTCAATACCGGCCGCCGCCTGCCGCCGACCGAGCGCCGCGCCATCGAGATTCTCGAAGCCAAGGACAGCTGGACCAAGGCCGAGGTGCGCGCCGCCTACAAGAAGCTCATCAAGGTGCTGCACCCGGACATGAACGGCGGCGACCGCAGCCAGGAAGAGCAGTTGCAAGAGGTGGTCTGGGCCTGGGACCAGATCAAGGACAGCCGGAACTTCAAATAGGCGCCGGCTCCGGCGCCGACCGGCCCCATCAGCGCCTGTCCGCGCGTTGGGGGCGTGATACGGCCGTGACAATCCGTCGATAGGGCTCATTCGGATGCGCGCGGCACTGCTCGACTGATGCCCCCGAGATCGTGACGGCAAAAAGCGCCCGCGCGGCGCTTTTCGCCTTTTCCTTGCGGCTGGGGGCGATATGGTGCACCCCGACAAGATTGGCCCGCCCCGACGCGGCGCGGCAAGGCGATAAGGACGATTGGTATGGCTGACGGAACGATCCCGATGAACGCAAAACCCACCGAGGAGATTTCCGTCCGCGAAGTCTTTGGCATCGACACGCCGATGGTGGTCAAGGGCTTTGCCGAGCGCAGCGACCGGGTGCCCGAGATCGATCAGACCTACAAGTTCGATCCCGATACCACGCTGGCCATTCTGGCGGGCTTCAGCCACAACCGCCGCGTCATGGTGCAGGGCTATCACGGCACCGGCAAATCGACCCATATCGAACAGGTCGCCGCGCGGCTGAACTGGCCCTGCGTGCGCGTCAACCTCGACAGCCATATCAGCCGGATCGACCTGATCGGCAAGGACGCGATCAAGCTGCGCGACGGCAAGCAGGTTACCGAGTTCCACGAAGGCATCCTGCCCTGGGCGCTGCGCAACCCGGTGGCCATCGTGTTCGACGAATACGACGCGGGCCGCGCCGACGTGATGTTCGTGATCCAGCGGGTGCTGGAACATGACGGCAAGCTGACCCTGCTGGACCAGAACGAGATCATCACGCCGAACCCCTGTTTCCGCCTGTTCGCCACCGCCAACACGGTGGGACTGGGCGACACCACCGGCCTCTATCACGGCACCCAGCAGATCAACCAGGCCCAGATGGACCGCTGGTCGCTGGTGGCGACGCTGAACTATCTCAGCCATGACGCCGAAACGATGATCGTGCTCAGCAAGGCGCCGCATTACAACACCGAGAAGGGCCGCAAGCAGGTCAGCCAGATGGTGACCGTGGCCGACCTGACCCGGACCGCCTTCATGAACGGCGATCTGTCGACCGTGATGTCGCCCCGGACCGTGATCAACTGGGCGCAGAATGCCGAGATCTTCCGCGATGTGGGCTATGCCTTCCGGCTGACCTTCCTCAACAAATGCGACGAGCTGGAGCGCCAGACGGTGGCCGAGTTCTATCAGCGCTGTTTCGACGAGGAACTGCCCGAAAGCGCGGCAAGCACGAGCCTGGGGTGATCCGGGCGGCCGCCATATCCGCCTTGCGGCCCACCATGGGCCGCGACCGCCTGTTTGCAGGACCGAAGTGACATGAGCAAACCGACCGACAACCCCGCCGATCCGTTCAAGAAGGCGCTGGCCGAGGCGACCAAGGTGATGGCCGACGACCCGGATCTGTCGGTCAGCTATACGGTCGATCCCTCGGGTGTCAGCGGCGACGCGATGCGCCTGCCGCAGGTCAGCCGCCGGATGACCCGCGACGAGGTGTTGCTGGCGCGCGGCACGGCGGATGCGCTGGCGCTCTATCGCCGCTATCACGACGACGCCACCCACAGCCGCTATGCCCCGCCGGGCGACATGGCGCGCGACCTCTACGAAGCGATGGAGACCGCCCGTTGCGAGGCGATGGGCGCCCGCGACATGCCCGGCACCGCGTCCAACATCGACGTCAAGATCACCCATGAGGCGCTGCGGCGCGGCTATGACCAGTGCAAGCAGCCCTCCGAGGCACCGCTGCCGGTGGCGGCGGGCTATCTGGTGCGGCATCTGGCGACCGGGCGCGACCTGCCGGCGGCGGCGGCCAATGTGATGAACCTGTGGCGCGGCTTTATCGAGGAACAGGCCGGCGGCACGCTGGAAAACCTGAGCGATATCCTCTCAGATCAGGCCGAATTCGCCAAATTCGCGCGCCAGGTGATCAAGGACCTCGGCTATGGCGACCAGCTGGGCGATGACCCGGACGAAATGGACGAGGATCAGGAGGATCAGGCCGAGGACGACGCCGACGAGCAGCCCGATCCGGACAGCACCGGCCAGGACGATCAGGATGATCAGGACGCCGACGCCGATCCCGAGCAGAGCCAGGAACAGCAGCAGGACGAAAGCCAGGCCCAGGTCTCGATGGACGAGCTGGCCGACGAGGAGCTGGCCGAAGAAACCGAGATGCCCGATGGCGAGGCGCCGCTGGAGCCGCCCCCGCCGCCGCCCGCCTCGGAGGCCGATCCGAACTACAAGGTCTATCTCGATACCCATGACGAGGAGATCGCCGCCGAAGAGCTGGCCGAACCGGCCGAGCTGGAGCGGCTGCGCGCCTATCTCGACCAGCAGCTGGAGCCGCTGAAAGGCGCGGTGTCGCGCCTTGCCAACAAGCTGCAACGCCGCCTTCAGGCGCAGCAGAACCGCAGCTGGGAATTTGACCGCGAAGAGGGCATTCTGGATGCCGGCCGACTGGCGCGGGTTGTGGCCAACCCGACCACGCCGCTGTCGTTCAAGGTGGAGAAGGATACCGAGTTCCGTGATACGGTGGTGACGCTGCTCTTGGATAACTCGGGCTCGATGCGGGGACGCCCGATTTCGATCGCGGCGATCTGCGCCGATGTGCTGGCGCGCACGCTGGAACGCTGCAACGTCAAGGTCGAGATCCTGGGCTTTACCACCCGCGCCTGGAAGGGCGGGCTGGCGCGCGAGGCCTGGCTGAACGAAGGCCGCCCGCAGCAGCCCGGTCGCCTCAATGACCTGCGCCACATCATCTACAAGGCCGCCGACGCGCCGATGCGGCGCACACGGCAGAACCTGGGCCTGATGATGAAAGAGGGCCTCTTGAAGGAAAACATCGACGGCGAGGCGCTGGAATGGGCGCATCGCCGGATGCTGGGCCGCCGCGAGCAGCGCAAGATCCTGATGGTGATCTCGGACGGGGCGCCGGTGGACGATTCCACCCTGAGTGTGAACCCGGCGAATTACCTGGAAAAACACCTGCGCGACGTGATCGCCATGGTGGAAAAGCGCAAGCAGGTCGAACTGCTGGCCATCGGTATCGGCCATGACGTGACCCGCTATTACCAGCGCGCGGTGACGATCACCGATGTCGAGCAGCTGGCCGGTGCCATGACCGAGCAGCTGGCGGCGCTGTTCGACAGCGACCCGCGCGCCCGCGCGCGGGTGATGGGCATGAAACGCGCCAGCTGACCCGGATCGGTGGCGCCTGTCTTGCTTCCGGGCGCCTCCGGCGGGAGTATTTCCGACCAGAAAGAAGCACAGGGTCCGTCTCCCCCCTCAGCCCGTCAAGACAGGCTGACAAGACGCCGAAAGGCGAACAGTCGGGCGATCCGTCCTGCCCGCCAAGCTTTTGCGGTCCGACGCGGTGTCACGTATCGGGCGGCCGTCCTTTCTTCCTCACTCGGCGGTTGCAGATGGACAGGGCGGTGGCTGAGAAGCGCGGTATCGGTATGCAGGATCATGTCAGGTCTCCTTGTTGTGTTCCCAGCATGGCAGCATCGGGCGCGCGGCGCTTTCAGACAGCCTTGGGAAACCCCTGCCTGAATCCTTATTTTTTGCTTGGGGCTTGCCGAAACACCGAAAGCGGGGTGTTAATTCACCATGCGCTATGTGTTTCGCGATTGCGTTCTGGATACCGGGCGGCATGTCTTGATGCGGGGCGATGCGCCGGTTGCCGTCGAGCCGCAGGTATTCGACCTGCTACACCTGCTGGCACGCAATGCCGGGCAGCTGGTCACCCGTGACGAAATCCTGGCCGAGGTCTGGAACGGGCGCATCGTCTCGGAAAGCGCCGTCAGCGCCCGCATCGCCGCCGCGCGCAAAGCCGTAGGCGACGACGGCAAGGCACAGCGGGTCATCCGTACAATCGCCCGGCGGGGGTTGCAGATGGTGACCGAGGTCACGGAACGAACCCACGAGACCGCCCCCATGGCGACCGGGGACAGGACAGACGAGCCACGCATTCGTTACATCATTCTGCCCACCGGACATTCCATGGCCTATTCGGTTTCGGGTCCCGGCCCTCCTGTGATCCTGCTCGGCCAAACACGTTCGGATATTGCCGCGGAGTGGCGGCTGCCTTTCGAACGTCATCGCTTCGAAGCCTTGTCACGCCAAAACGCGCTGATCCGGTTCGACGCCATTGGTTCGGGGCAATCCGACCCCCGGTCCGATCGTTCCACGATTGATGAGCAGGCCGAAGATGTCCTGTGCCTTGCCGACGCGCTGGGGCTCGACCGGTTCGCGCTCTATTCCCAATCCGGTGGTTGTGCTCAGGGCCTTTACATCGCAGCGCATCACCCTGAACGCGTAACACGTCTGGCCATGATGGGCGCCTATGCCGAAGGGCGCGCGGTGCGCGACAATGCGGATGGCAAGGAGGCCGAACCCTTGCAAGCCATGTTGCAAACCGCGCGGTCGCGGTCGGATAGCACCTTTTTCGAAGCCTTCCTGCTGGCATATCAGCCCGAAGGGCCACTGGACTCCGTCCGGGCCTATGCCCGGATGATGCTGGATTCGGCGACCAGAGAACATGACCTGCGCCACCGCCACGTGATCAATCATCATTCGAGCCTGGACTTCCTGTCACGGATCACTTGTCCGACGCTGATCCTGCATTCCCGCCACGATGCGGTTCATCCACTCTCCGAGGCCCGCAAGCTGGCCGCTGGCATCGCGGATGCGGAAATGGTGGTGCTCGACTGCGCCAATCACATTCCCTGGCAGGGCAATGCGGCCTATGACACCTACCTGGAAACGCTGACCCGGTTCCTTGCGGCGGGGGTGGGCTAGACCGCCATGCGCTATGCTTTTGCCAACTGCCTGCTGGATACCGACGAGTTGACGCTGGTTCGGGACGCCGAGGAGATTGCCGTCGAGCCGCAGGTATTCGACCTGTTACACCTGCTGGCGCGCAATCCCGGACGGCTGGTGACCCGAGATGAAATCCTGGCCGAGGTCTGGAACGGGCGCATCGTTTCGGAAAGCGCGATCAGCGCCCGCATCGCGGCGGCACGCAAGGCGGTGGGTGACGATGGCAAGGCGCAACGGATCATTCAGACGGTCACCCGGCGGGGGCTGAAATTCGTAGCCGAGGTGACGGCGGACACGCCGCCTGCCCTGCTCCGGCCTGCCCACATGGTGCAGCGCATCCGGTACACACGCACGGCGGAGGGGAAGTCGCTGGCATATGCCGTCATCGGAGCCGGCCCACCGGTGGTGCGCGGCGGCTACAACACCACCGATCTGGAAGCAGAGTGGAACACGCCCTCGGAACGGGCGATGTTCGATGCAATTGCCGAGCGCCACAGCCTGTTGCGGTTCGATCCGATCGGGTTCGGGCGGTCGGACCGGGCGCTGGAGGAATTCTCGTTCGATACCCTGGCCGAGAACCTGAAGCTGGCAGCGGATGCGGCGGGGTTCGAACGGTTCGCGCTCTACAGCGAATCCGGCGGCGTTCTGTCGGCGCTGCGCTTTGCGGTCAAGTACCCCGAGCGGGTCAGCCGCCTGGCCATTGTCGGCGGCTATGCCGAAGGGCGCGGGAGGCGAAACCCCGACCTGAAGGCCGACGTGATGCATTCGCTGGTCACCGAGGGCTGGACCGCGCAGGAGATCAGTTTCGTCTCGGCGATGATGCTGAGCTATTTTCCCGAAGGTCCGCTGGAGGCGATCCACGACATGGCGCGCAACATGATCAATGCTTCGTCGCGCGAGACCATGCTGAAGGTTCGGGCGGCGATCCACGATGTCTCGCTGTTGCCGCTGTTGCCCCAGGTGCGATGCCCGACCCTGATCATCCATGCCCGGCATGACAATGTGCATCCGCTGTCCGAGGCACAGAAACTGGCGGCTGGCATTCCAGGGGCCGAACTGATGGTGCTGGAAACCGCCAACCACATCCCGATACCGGGCAATGCGGTCTGGGACGAATATCAATCGACCTTGTTGGGTTTCCTTGGGGAACGGGAACGGTCGCCCGCCCAAGGGGTCACTCGCCCAGCATTTCCCTGAAGGGTTTGTAATCGGCCCCATAACAGTGGGACAACAGGCCGGTAACGTTCCGGGTCCTCAATACGGTCTCGCCATCCGCGCTGAGCGTGACCTCCCAATAGTCGCGACCGATATAGGTACCTCGGGCATTGCGGGCATCCGACGTGGCGCAAAGCTTGATCGTATCGCCTTGCTTGACAAGCCGCGAGACCCGCGCCTGTCCGGGATTTGCCGGGTTTGCAAGCTTCTTGCCGATGGCATCGGCCGCATTGCGGCGGGCGATCTCGGGTGTTGGCCGCTTTTCCTCCTGCGCGGCAAGCGGCAGGGCAAGGCTGGCAAGGACAATCAGGGCAGGCAAACGGATCATGCCGGCATGATAGGCCAAGTCGCGCGCATCACAAGAGCGTCGCGGAGGTGCTGGACATTTCCGGTTCCACGCCGCACCTTTCGCGGCAACAGCAACACGGAGGCGCAGCATGTACCAGAGCTTCGAGGTGACCGCCCGCCCGGAACAGGGGCCACCGCGGCTGGAGCGCCTGCGCGCCGAAATCGAGGCCGAGGCTCTGAGCGGGTTCCTGGTGCCGCGCGCGGATGCGCATCAGGGCGAATATGTCGCCGCCCATGACGAGCGTCTGGCCTGGCTCACCGGCTTTACCGGCTCGGCCGGGTTCTGCGCCGCGCTCAAGGATGCGGCGGGCGTGTTCATCGACGGGCGCTATCGTACTCAGGTCAAGGCGCAGGTGTCTGATGTCTTTACACCCGTTCCCTGGCCCGATGTAAGCCTGACCGACTGGCTCAAGAAGCAGTTGCCGCAGGGCGGGCGTGTGGGGTTCGATCCCTGGCTGCATGCAGCCGGTCAGATCCGCACCGCGGTAAGCGAGTTGAAGGGCAGCGGGATCGAACTGGTGCGCTGCGACAATCTGGTGGATCGGATCTGGCCGGATCAACCCAGCCCACCGATGGAACCGGTCAAGGTGCATCCGCTGGAATTCGCAGGTGAAACCGCCGCCGACAAGGCGGCGCGGCTGGCCGAGGACCTGCGCAGCGCCGGCCAGAAGGCGGCTGTGATCACCCTGCCGGATTCGATCATGTGGCTGTTGAACATTCGCGGCGCCGATATTCCACGCAACCCGGTGGCACATGGCTTTGCCATCCTGCATGACGACGGGCGGGTCGACCTGTTCATGGCAGCGGCCAAGCTGACCGGTCTGGAGGAGCATCTGGGGCCGATGGTGACGCAGTACGAGCCGGATGCGTTTCTTGATGCGGTAGAGGCACTGGCAGGTCCGGTGCGGGTTGACCTGAGCACGGTACCGCAGATTGTCGCAGATCGGCTGGGACACCGGCTGGCCAAGGGGGGGGATCCCTGCGCCCTGCCCAAGGCCCGCAAAAACGCCGCCGAGATCGCAGGCGCCGCCGAGGCACATCTGCGCGACGGGGCCGCGATGGTGGACCTGCTGGCCTGGCTCGATGCGCAAGAGCCCGGCAGCCTGACTGAAACGCAGGTGGTCAGCCAGCTGGAGGCCTGCCGCCGCCGTGACAACGCGCTCCAGGATATCAGCTTTGAGACCATCGCGGGCACCGGGCCCAATGGTGCGATCATGCATTACCGGGTGACCGAGGAGACCGACAGCCGTCTCGAGGACGGGCATCTTCTGGTGCTGGACAGCGGCGGCCAGTATCTGGACGGGACCACCGACATCACCCGCACCATCGCCATCGGCACCGTGGGGGACGAGGAGAAAACCTGTTTCACGCGGGTGCTGAAAGGCATGATCGCCATGTCCATGCTGCGCTGGCCCGTGGGGCTGGCGGGGCGCGATATCGAATGCGTGGCGCGGCTGCCTCTGTGGCTGGCGGGACAGGATTTCAACCACGGGGTCGGGCATGGCGTCGGTGCGTATCTGAGCGTGCATGAGGGGCCGCAGCGGCTGGCACGGGTCAGCCACGTGCCGCTGGAACCGGGCATGATCCTGTCGAACGAGCCGGGATATTATCGCGAGGGCGCATTCGGCATCCGCATCGAGAACCTGGTGGTGGTGCAAGAGGCCGCCCCCCTGCCCGGTGGCGACGCAGAGCGCGCCATGCTGAATTGGCGCACCCTGACCTATGTCCCGATTGATCGGCGGCTGATCGTCGCGGAGATGCTGACGGTTGAGGAACGCGACTGGCTGAACGCCTATCATGCCGACGTCGCGGCAAAGATCGGTCCACGTCTGGGCGCCGAGACGCGGATGTGGTTGGATGCCGCAACCGCGCCGCTTTGACACGCGGCTGTTACACCGGCGGGGCAACACTCGCCGCCGGACCGAAAAATACGAGATACGAGATACGAGATACGGGGAAGGAAACGGAACATGAGCGATCACATCACCATCCGCAAGGCGCCGGGCAAATGGAGCGTCCGGTCGGGCGGCGCCATCCTGGGCGAAAGCAGCAACGCGCTGGAACTGAGCGAGGGCGATCTGCCG
This sequence comes from Ruegeria alba, assembly GCF_022321465.1. Taxonomy (NCBI): domain Bacteria; kingdom Pseudomonadati; phylum Pseudomonadota; class Alphaproteobacteria; order Rhodobacterales; family Roseobacteraceae; genus Ruegeria; species Ruegeria alba. The sequence continues at coordinate 150,801 of NZ_JAKOEM010000003.1, forward strand.
CCGGTGATCTATTTCCCGCGCGCCGATATCGCCATGGCCTTCCTGGACCGCAGCGACAAAACCACCCATTGCCCGCACAAGGGCGATGCCAGCTATTACTCGATCGTCAACCGGTCTTCGGTGACCAAGGACGCGGTCTGGAGCTATGAGGACCCGCTGCCCGCGATGGAGCGGATCAAGGGCCATCTGGCCTTTGTGCTGAGCGACAGCGTCAAGGTGGAACAGATCTGAACGAAAAGAAACGCCGTGCAGGACCTTGCTCCTGCACGGCGTCGTGCCTTTTGGGACGTGCCCCTTAGCCTGCCGCGCGCACAAGCCCCTGCGGAACCACCTCGTACCCCGGCTCTTCGGGTTCGTCGTCCACCATCTCGGGCGGAAAGCCCGGCGCGGTGATGTCGAGGCCGGTCGCCTCTTCCAGGCGGCGGATGATGTCGTCGGACTGGGCCCGCATGCCATAGCGGGCGATCCCGTCCTCGAAGATGCTGATCATCAGCGGCGAGATTTCCAGCGGTACGCCGGTGCGGTCGGCAATCGACTGAAACAGGCCGATATCCTTTTTCACCAGGTCCATGGTGAAGTTGATGTCGCGACTGCCGTTCAGGATCACCTGGCTTTCCGTCTCGTGCACGAAGGAGGTGCCCGAGCTGATCTTGATCGCCTCGTAGGTGGTGTTCAGATCCATGCCGGCGGCCTTCATCGTCACCAGCGCCTCGCAGCAGGTCAGCAGGTTTGCGGTGGCCAGATAGTTGGTCATCACCTTCAGGACCGAGGCGCTGCCCAGCGGTCCGGTATGCAGGATGCGACGGCCCATGACGGTCAGAAAGGGCAGGATGCGCTCGAACGTGGCCCGGTCGCAGCCCGCGAAAATCGAGATATTGCCGGTATCGGCCCGGTGACAGCCCCCCGAGACCGGGCAGTCGACCGCGGCCCCGCCGCGCGCGATCACCTGTTCACCCAGCCGTTTGACCTCGGCCTCGTCGGTGGTGGACATTTCCATCCAGATCTTGCCGGGTCCGACCTCGGGCAACATCTCCTCCATCACCGCGGCACTGGCGGCGGGCGACGGCAGACAGGTGATCACCGCGTCGCAATCGCGCATCATCTGCGCCGGCCCTTCAGCCGCCTTGGCGCCGCGCGAGACGAAACCCGCGACAAGATCGGGGTTGAGATCGTGCACCGTCAGGTCGATGCCATTGCGCAGGAGCGAGCCCGAGAGCTTGCCACCCACATTGCCCAGTCCGATAAAGCCTACTTTCATTGCGTCCTCCCTTGCCGGTCCTGCCGGGGTCATGGTTCGCGCGCAGTATGAAAGCTGGATTTAGCCAAGAGAAACGAATAAAAAATCGAAAGATGCCATGAATTTTTTGGTGATGGATGTCGAACCAGCGCAGCCGACAAAATTTCCCCGGAAATTTTGTCCCAGAAAATTTGAATTTTCTGGGCCCCGCCCCGATCCTCGGTCCCGAGCCACGCTGAGATGGCCCGCCTGCCCAACCCGGTCTGGCTGCGGACGTTCGAGGCCGCCGCGCGCCATCTGAACTTCACCGAGGCCGCGCGCGAATTGGGGCTGACCCAGACCGCCGTATCCCTGCATATCCGTTCGCTCGAGGCGGAACTGGGCGAGCCGCTCTTCACGCGCGCCGCCCGGCGGCTGGGCCTGACCGAGCTGGGGCGCAGCTATGCGCTGTCGGTGCGGCAGGCGCTGGCGGATGTGGCGTTGTCGACCTCCAGCCTGTTCGGCCCGGCCAGGCGCGGCATCCTGCGCATCCGTGCGCCGATCTCCTCGGCGACCTACTGGCTGGCCGCCACCCTGCCTGATTTTGCCACCGATCATCCCGGCATCCCGGTCCGGCTGGTTTCGAACATCTGGGATGACGGTCCGGCGGCGGGCGGCGTGGATGTGGATATCCGGCTGGGGCGCGGCGACTGGGCAGGGCTGGTGACCGAGAAGCTCTGCGATGAGACCATCGTGCCGGTGGTCCGGGCCGGGGCGCCGGAGCAGCCCCTCGCGGCGTTACAGGCGCACCAGTTGATCCACATCCTGGGTTACGAGGACAACTGGCCGCGCTGGTTCGCGGCGCAGGGCCTGCCCGCTCCGACCGGCGGCAGCCTTTATTCAGTCGATACCACCGTCGCGGCGCTGCAACTGGTGATGGCGGGTGCCGGGCTGGCCATCGTGCTGACCCGCTTTGCCCAGGGCGCCATCGCCCAGGGGGCTCCGCTTCGGCTGGCGGGACCGCCGATTCCCTTTTCGCAGGCGCATTACTTGGTTCGGCCTGAACGCGCCGCCGCGCCCGGGGCCCCGGCACAGCTCTATCTCGACTGGCTGCGTACGCGGCTGGCGGCGGATGCCGCTGGCTGAACGTCAGAGGTCGCTTTTCCCCTGCCCCCTCAGGCGCACCGCCAAGCGCGCTTGACAAGGCCCCTGCCCATGCCGCATGTCCGCCCTGTTGGTGTCCGGGAAACCGGATGAAAAGGGAATGCGCCAGCGGATCGGCCCCAAGGCCGGACGTCAAGCGCAGCCGCCCCCGCGACCGTGACCGGAGAGGGTGCCCAAGCCACTGGCCGATTGGCCGGGAAGGCGGGACGCCCGACAGGGCAAGACCCTGACATCCGCAAGCCGGGAGACCTGCCAGCACCCGAAGACAAGACCGGACGGGGTGTTCCGGTGTCGGGTCCATGTCCGAGAGCGTGGCCCGCGCAAGCCCCGTCCCCCGCACCAGACGAGGGGGGATGAGAGACATGACCGAAGCTGCACCAGTCGAACTGCTGGTCTGCACCACCTGCCGCCGCGGTTTGCCGGTCGAGGACGATGCCCAGCGCCCCGGCGCCCTGCTGCACCGCGCGCTGAGCGCGGCCGAACTGCCCGAAGGGGTCACCGTGAGGCCGGTCGAATGCCTGTCCAATTGCGATCAGGGCTGTTCCATCGTGTTGCGCGGCGGCCCGGCGCGCTGGACCTTTGTTTATGAGAACCTCAACGAGGCCGACGACGTGGCCACCATCGTCGAGGGCGTCACCAAGTATCACGCCACCGCCGACGGGCTGGTGCCCTGGCGCGAGCGTCCCGTCCATTTCCGCAAGAACTGCGCCGCGCGCATCCCCCCGATCGGAGCCTGAGCCATGAGCACCCTTGAAAAACTCCCCGTTACCGTGATCACCGGCTTTCTCGGCTCGGGCAAGACCACGCTGATCCGCCACCTGATGCAGAACCCGCAGGGCAAGCGGCTGGCCGTGGTGGTCAACGAGTTTGGCGATGTTGGCGTCGATGGCGAGATCCTGAAAAGCTGCGCCATCCCGGAATGCCCGGCGGAAAACATCATGGAACTGGCCAATGGCTGCATCTGCTGCACCGTGGCCGATGATTTCATTCCTACCATCGAGGCGCTGATGGCGCTGGAGCCGCGCCCCGATCACATCCTGATCGAGACCTCGGGCCTGGCGCTGCCGAAACCGCTCTTGAAGGCGTTCGACTGGCCCGATATCCGGTCCAAGATCACCGTGGATGGCGTCATCGCGCTGGCCGATGCCGAGGCGGTGGCGGCAGGCCGCTTCGCGCCCAATGTCGCGGCGGTGGATGCCCAGCGGCTGGCAGACGACTCGATCGACCATGAAACGCCCCTGTCCGAGGTGTTCGAGGATCAGATTTCTTGCGCCGACATCATCCTGCTGACCAAGCCCGATCTGGCCGGCCCCGACGGCGTGGCCCGCGCGCGCGAAGTGATCGCGGCCGAGGCCCCCCGCCCGCTGCCGGTGGTCGAGGTGGCCGAGGGCGCGGTGGATGTGCGGGTGATCCTGGGCCTTGGCGCCGCCGCCGAGGACGACATGGACGCCCGCCCCAGCCATCACGACGGCCATGACGATCACGAGCATGACGATTTCGAAAGCATCGTGGTGGAACTGCCCGAACAGGCCGACCCGGCGGAGCTGGTCGCGCGGATCGAACGGTTGGCCAACGAGTTGAACATCCTGCGCGTCAAGGGCTATGCCGCCGTTGCGGGCAAGCCCATGCGCCTGCTGGTGCAGGCGGTGGGCGCGCGGGTGCGCCACCAGTATGACCGTCCGTGGCAACCCGGAGAGGAGCGCCGCTCGCGCATGGTGGTGATCGCCGAGCATCACGACATCGACCCGATCGCGATCCGTGCCATCCTGACCGGCGTTTCCGAGCCTGCGGAGTAAGCACACGCCATGCATGTCGTTTTCCGCGAAAGCCACGGGCTGGAAGAGACCGAGACCCCGACCGACCTGGGCCAGAGCCCGGCGGATCTGGTGGTTTTGTCGTTCTCGGACAGCGACCTGGGGGCTTTTGCGGCGGGCTGGCATCGCGGCGGCGGGACGGTGGGCAGAATGCCCACCCTACGACTGGCCAACCTGACGGCACTCAAGCATCCTCTGTCGGTCGATACCTATGTGGAAAATACCTTGTCAGGGGCCAAGGGCATTCTGATCCGGCTGATCGGCGGGGTGCCCTATTGGGCCTATGGGCTGCAACAGGTGCTGGCGCTGGCGCAGGAAAAGGGGCTGGCGCTGGCGGTGTTGCCGGCGGACGGGCGCGAGGATACGCGCCTTGACGCCTTTTCCACCCTGCCAGTGTCCACCCTGCGGAGGCTGCAACATCTGTGCGATACCGGCGGCGAGGTGGCGGCGCAGGCGGCACTGGCACAGATGGCTCTGGCGACCGGGCTTTATGCCGGGCCAGTGGTCGGGTCAAAGATACTACCCGAATGCGGGTTCTGGTGCCCCGAGCGCGGCGTGATCGCCCCCGAGACCGTGTTCGAGGGCGACGCCCCGCGCATTCTGGTGACCTTTTACCGCGCCTACCTGACTTCGGCCGACACGGCCTCGGTCGCGGCGCTGATCCGCGCCTTTCGCGCGCGTGGGTTTCAGGCGATGGGCATGTTCGCGCCCTCACTGAAGGCGCCCGCCGCTGCCGACTGGATTGCCGGGCAGATGCAGGGGCTGGCCCCGGCGGCCATCGTCAATGCCACCTCTTTCTCCGGCAAGGGCGCCAATGGCGCCTCGCCGCTTGATGCCGCCGGTGTACCGGTGTTCCAGGTGGCGCTGGCCACCTCGCGCCGCAAGGCCTGGGCCGAGGCCGAGCGTGGTCTGTCGCCTGCAGATCTGGCCATGCATGTGGTCCTGCCCGAGGTCGACGGGCGCATCGACGCAGGCCTGATCTCGTTCAAGGAGCCGGGCAAACGCGACCCGGAGTTGGAGTATTCCCGTTTCGCGCACCGCCCAGAACCCGACCGGATCGAGGCGGTGGTGAACCGGGTGTCGGGCTGGCTGCGGCTGGCGGCCAAACCCGCTGCCGAGCGGGTGCTGGCGCTGGTTCTGTCCACCTATCCCGGCAAGGACTGGCAGATGGCCCATGCGGTGGGTCTGGACGCGCTGGCCTCGGCCGAGGCGATCCTGAGTGATTTGCAGGATGAAGGGTACGGCGTCGCATCAGGGCAACCGATTGCGGAAGACCTGCAAAATGTGTCGATTTCGTGGCCAATCGCGGAATACCGCAAAGCTTTGGCCAGCTTTCCGCCACAATTGCGCCAAAATCTGCAAGACGTCTGGGGTGAGCCCGAAAGTGATCCGGCATTTTCGCAAGGTAATTTGCAGTTTCGCGCCATCCGGCGTGGCAAGGCGCTGGTCGCCCTGCAACCGGAACGGGGCACGCCCGAGGCGCGCGATGACGATTATCACGACCTCTCCCGCACTCCGCGCCACGGCTATGTCGCCTTCTATCTCTGGCTGCGGCAGGCGCTGGGGACCGATGCGCTGATCCATATCGGCGCCCATGGCACGCTGGAATGGCTGCCGGGCAAGGCGGTGGCGCTGTCGGGGGCCTGCTGGCCCGAGGTGCTGATCGGCGATCTGCCGGTGATCTATCCCTTTATCGTCAACGATCCGGGCGAGGCCGCACAGGCCAAGCGCCGCATCGGCGCGGTGACGCTGGGCCATATCCCCCCAGCCCTGCGCAGCAGCGGCACGCCGGACCGGATGGTGCAACTCGAAGCACTGCTGGACGAGTTTTCCAATGCCGACGGGCTGGACCCCAAGCGCCGCGACCGCTTGCAGGGAGATATCCGGGCCGAGGCGCAGGCGCTGGGGCTGGAAGACGATCTGGGCCTTGATCGCGCCACCTCGACCGCCGAGGCGATCACCCGCATCGACCGCTTTGTCTGCGACGTGAAGGAAAGCCAGTATGGCGACGGGCTGCATGTCTATGGCCGCCTGCCCGAGGTCAGCGGCCCGTTCGATCCCGCTCCTTCGGCGCAGGGCGAGGCGCGCGCGCTGATCGACGCGCTGGCGGGCAAGCGGATCGCGGCGGGGCCGTCGGGGTCGCCTTATCGGGGGCGGACCGATGTGCTGCCCACGGGGCGCAACCTTTATACCACCGATCCACGGTCGGTCCCCACCCGCGCGGCCTATGCGCAGGGCGTGAAGCTGGCCGAGGAACTGGTGCGGCGGCATTTGCAGGAAGAAGGCGATTACCCCAAGGGGCTGATCGTCGATCTCTGGGGCTCGGCCACCATGCGCACGGCGGGCGAGGAATTCGCTATGGCGCTGCATCTGCTCGGTGTAAAACCGGTGTGGGATCAGGGGTCCGAGCGGGTTTCGGGGATCGAGGTGCTGCCGATCACCGACCTGGACCGGCCCCGGCTCGACGTGACCCTGCGCGTTTCGGGCCTGTTCCGCGACGTGTTTCCGACCCTTTCGGCGCTCTTCGGTCAGGCGGTGCGCGCGCTTTGCGCGCGTGACGAGGCGCCCGACTGGAACCCCTATGCCGGACACGCGCCCGCCGCCCGCGTCTATGGCCCGGCGCCGGGCAGCTATGGGCTGGGCATGGGCCACCTGCCCGAGACCTATACGGACGAGGCCCGCCAACAGGCGGGAGAGGCCTGGCTGGCGGCCAGTTCCTTTGCGCTCGAGGGCGAGAACATCGCCCGCGATGCCGAGGGCATCCGCGACCGCGTCGCCAAGGCCGACGGGTTCGTGCATTTGCAGGACCTGGCCGAGACCGACCTTCTCCTGGCCGCCGACTATGCCACGCATGAGGCAGGCTTTGCCGCCGCCAAACGGGTGACAGGGGGCACCGCGCAACTTTATCACCTCGACAACACCAACCCCGACACCCCGCGCGCCCGGACCCTGCCCGAGGAAATCGCCCGCGTGGTGCGCGCCCGCGCCGCCCATCCCGGCTGGATCGCGGGCATGATGCGGCACGGGTTCCGGGGCGCCGCCGAGATCGCGGCGACGCTCGACCACATGGCCTCGTTCGCGCATCTGGCCGACAGCGTGGCGCCGCATCTCTTTGACCTCTACCACGATGCCACTTTGGGAGACGCGCAGGTCGCGGCCTTCCTGCAAGAGGCCAATCCGCAGGCCTATCAGGCCATGCTGGACCGGTTCCGCGCGCTCTACGAGGCGGGTCTGTGGCAGACCAGGCGCAACTCGATCCGGGCCGATCTGGAGGGGCTGGCATGACCGCACCCATCGTACAGGGCTGGTGCCCCGGCGCGCATCGCCCGATGATGTCGGGCGACGGGCTGGTGGTGCGGGTGCGCCCGCGCCTCGCCCGGCTGAGCGTGGCGCAGGCGCTGGGTCTTTGCGTGCTGGCAGACCGGTTCGGCAATGGCACCATCGACCTGACCAACCGCGCCAACCTGCAACTGCGCGGGGTGGGTGAGGCGGATCATCAGCCGCTCTTGGCGGAACTGGCGGCGCTTGACCTGTTGGACGGTGAACCGGGGATCGAGGTACGGCGCAACATCCTGTTCTCTCCGCTTTACCGCGACGGCGACATGACCGACCGGCTGGGATGCGAGTTGACGGCGCGATTGGGCGAACTCCCCGCGCTGCCGGCGAAATTCGGCTTTGCCATCGACACCGGGGCGGGCCGCCTGCTGAGCGGGGACTCGGCGGATATCCGGCTGGAAACCGGCGGAAATGGCCTGATCCTGCGCGCCGATGGCATGGCCACGGGGCGCGAAGTGACCGAGGGCGAGGCGATTGATCGCCTGATCGAACTGGCGCGCTGGTTTGCTGACCGGTTTACCCCCGACACCCGCCGCATGGCGCGGCTGGTGCGGGCCGAACGCTTGCCGGCGATCTGGCAGGGCACGCAAACGGGGCCGGTTGGTGAACCGCTTGCGCCCGGTGACACCACACTTGGCCCGCTTTATGGTGCGGCCTTTGGTCAGTTGCCCGCGCAATCGCTGGCTGCGCTCTTGCGCGACAGCGGCGCGGTCGCTTTGCGCGTCACCCCCTGGCGGCTGATCCTGCTGGAAGGCGCTCGGGCCATCCCCGCCGCCGATTTCGTCACCCGCACCGGCGACCCTCTTCTAACTACAGACGCCTGCCCCGGTGCGCCCTATTGCCCGCAGGCCCAGGCCGAGACCCGCGATCTGGCCCGCGCCCTGGCCGGGCGCGTGAGCGGCAGCCTGCATGTCTCGGGCTGCGCCAAGGGCTGCGCCCGGATGGGACGCGCCGATATCACGCTTGTCGGGAATGGCGGGCAATTTGACCTTGTAAAACAGGGCCGCGCGGGGGATGAGCCCTGCCAACGCGGCCTGACACCCGAAACACTGAAGACGATGGACCTGACCTGATGCCCTATGAATACGAAACCGATGGAGCGGCGATCTACAAACAGTCCTTTGCCACCATCCGGGCCGAGGCCGATCTCGCCCGCTTTGACGCGGACGAGGAACAGGTCGCGGTACGGATGATCCATGCCGCCGGCATGGTCGGGCTGGAGGAGTTCGTGCATTTCTCGCCCGGCTTCGTCAGCGCCGCGCGGGATGCTCTGGAGGCGGGCGCGCCGATCCTCTGCGATGCGCGCATGGTCAGCGAGGGCGTGACCCGGTTTCGCCTGCCGGCCGATAACGAGGTGATCTGTACCCTGCATGACGAGCGCGTGCGCCCGCTGGCCACCGAGATGGGCAATACCCGCTCGGCCGCCGCGCTGGAACTGTGGCGTCCTCACCTGGCGGGCGCCGTGGTGGCGATCGGCAATGCGCCCACCGCCCTCTTTCACCTGTTGAACATGCTCGAGGACCCCGACTGCCCCCGCCCCGCCGCGATCATCGGCTGCCCGGTGGGTTTTGTCGGCGCGGTCGAGTCGAAAGACGCCCTGTGGGAGGCCCAGCCGGTGCCCTGCTGCATCGTCAAGGGCCGACTGGGCGGCAGCGCCATCACCGTTGCGGCGATCAACGCCATCGCGAGCCGCGCCGAATGAGCGCGGGCACCATATACGGTCTGGGCCTGGGCCCCGGCGACCCCGACCTGATGAGCGTCAAGGCCGACCGCCTGCTGCGCGGCGCCCGCCACGTGGCCTATTTCCGCAAGCCCGGCCGCAGCGGTCAGGCCCGCAAGATCGTCAACGGCATGGTCCCCGAGGCCGCTGTCGAGTTTCCGATGGAATACCCGGTGACGACCGAGATCCCGGTCACCGACCCCCGCTATAACCAGCTGCTGTCCGAGTTCTACGAGGGTGCCGCCGCCCATCTGCGCGCGCTGGCGGACGCGGGCGAGGATGTGGTTGTCCTGTGTGAGGGTGACCCGTTCTTCTACGGCTCGTTCATGCATCTTTATACGCGCCTGCGCGATCTGGTCCCGGTCGAGGTGATCCCCGCCATCACCGGCATGTCCGGCGCCTGGACCGCAACCGGCACCCCGATCACCTGGGGCGACGATGTGTTGACCGTGCTGCCCGGTACCCTGCCCGAGGATGTGCTGGCCGCCCGCATGGCCGAAACCGACGCGCTGGTGGTGATGAAGCTGGGCCGCAACCTCGACAAGGTGGTGCGCGCGCTCAAGACCTCCGGTCTGTTCGAACGCGCCTGGATCGTCGAATACGCCCAGATGGCCAATCAGCAGGTCTCGCGCCTGTCCGAGAAATGCACCGGCATCACGCCCTATTTCTCGATCATCATCGTGCATGGCCAGGGGCGGCGGCCATGAGCGGCTGGCTGCGGATTGTCGGACTTGGCCCGGGCGCCGAGGCACTGGTGACGCCCGAGGTGACGGCGGTGCTGGCCGAGGCCACCGATGTGGTGGGCTATATTCCCTACGTCGCGCGGGTGGCTGAACGGCCCGGCCTGACGCTGCATGCCAGCGACAACCGGGTCGAGATCGACCGGTCGCGCCACGCGCTGGAGATGGCTGCCGAGGGACACCGGGTTGTCGTGGTCTCGTCGGGCGATCCCGGCGTGTTCGCCATGGCCTCGGCAGTGTTCGAGGCGGTGGACTCTGGGCCGCGCGCATGGCGCGATCTGGATATTCAGGTGCTGCCCGGCATCACCTCCATGCTCGCCGCTGCTGCGCGCGCTGGCGCGCCGCTGGGCCATGATTTCTGCTGCATCAATCTCAGCGACAACCTGAAGCCATGGCCGTTGATCGAACACCGCTTGCGGCTGGCCGCACAGGCGGATTTTGCCATGGCCTTCTACAATCCGCGCTCGAAGTCCAGGCCCGAAGGGTTTGAAAAGACGCTGCAAATCCTGCGCGAGGAATGTGAGCCTGAGCGGCTGATCCTGTTCGCCCGCGCGGTGTCGCGCCCGGACGAGGCGCTGCGTGTCACGCAGCTGGCCGAGGCGACACCCGAGATGGCCGATATGCAGACCGTGGTTCTGGTGGGATCGTCACGCACCCGTCTCATCGAAAGAGATGGCGCACCAATCGTTTACACGCCGAGGTTCACGCCGGAATGACGCAGCCAGCGCAGCACATCGGCGGGGGTGGCAAGCTCGATCCGGGGGGGCAGAACGGGGCGGTCGATCATCAGCACCGGCAGGCCCAGATCGCGCGCCGCGTCCAGCTTGGCCCGCGCGCCCGCTCCGCCTGCGTTCTTGCTGACTACAAGCTGCGTTTTATGCTGTTGCATCAGGGCCTTGTCTCCCTCTCTTTTGAAGGGCCCCCGCGACACCACGACCTGCGCCTTGGGCAAGGGCAGCGGACCGCCGGGTGCATCGACGAGACGCAGCAGATAGTCGTGCTGCGGCTGGGCGGCAAAGTCGTCCAGATGCATCCGTCCAACCGCCAGAAACACGCGCTGCGGCGTCCCCGCGAGTGCGGCTACAGCGGCAGGGATATCGCGAACGTGGCGCCAGTTGTCTCCATCGACGGGCTGCCAGGCGGGCCGCGTCAGCGCGGCCAGCGGCGTGCCCGTTTGGGCGCAGGCAGTGTAGGCATTGATGCTCATCTGCGCGGCAAAAGGATGCGTCGCATCAACAAGATGCGTGACGTTGTTGCTGTGAATGAAATCCACCAGACCGGTCACACCACCGAATCCGCCGACCCGCACCGGGATCGGCTGCTCGCGCGGCGCCTCGACCCGGCCGGCATAGGAATAGGTCGCGCGCAGGCCCGTGTCTGCCACGGCGCGCGCCAAGGCGTTCGCTTCGGTGGTACCGCCCAGGATCAGGAGGTGGGACATGTCTGATGCTCCGTGGCTGAGCGTGATCGGCATGGGCGAGGATGGACTGGATGGCCTGCCACCCGCAAGCCGTCAAGCCCTGGACGCGGCCGATGTGATCATGGCGCCGCCCCGGCACCTGTCGCTGCTGCCCGAGGGACCGCAAGAGCGCATCGCCTGGCCTGTCCCCTATGCCGACGGGTTGGAGATTCTGGTCGGGCTGCGCGGACGCCGTGTCGCGGTGCTGGCCTCGGGCGATCCGTTCTGGTTTGGCGCGGGCGCGGTCATTGCCCGGCATTTCAATGCGGGCGAGTGGCGCGCACTACCGGGAGCGTCGACCTTTTCGCTGGCGGCAGCGCGACTGGGCTGGCCGCTGGAGAAGACCCTGACGCTTGGCCTGCACGCTGCCCCGCTGACCCGGTTGCGCCCGCATCTGGCATCCGGCCTGCGCGCGCTGGTCCTGCTGCGCGACGGCGCGGCGGTCACCGAACTGGCGCGCTATCTGGACCGGATCGGCTTTACCACCAGCCGCCTGCATGTGATGGAGGCGCTGGGGGGGCCGCGCGAGCGCGTGCAAGCGCTGTCTCTGACCGAGGCGCAGGCGGGCGATTTTGCCCACCCGGTCTGTGTCGGCATCGAGGTGGCGGGGGATGGCGCCGCGATCCCAAAGGCCAGCGGCAGGCCCGACGCGATCTTTGACACCGACGGACAGATCACCAAGCGCCCGGTGCGGGCGCTGACGCTTTCGGCACTGGCACCGCAACGGGGCGAACACCTGTGGGATATCGGCGGCGGCAGTGGCTCGATCGGGATCGAGTGGTTGATGAGCGATCCGACGCTGAGCGCCACCACGGTCGAACCCCGCGCCGGCCGCGCCGCGCGCATCCGCGCCAATGCCGACGCATTGGGTCAGGACCACCTGCGCGTGGTCGAGGGCAGCGCGCCCGAGGTTCTGGGTAGCCTTGCGCGGCCCGATGCCGTGTTTATCGGTGGCGGTCTCAGCGTGTCACTGCTGGAATGGCTCTTTGCGCAACTGCCCCCCGGCACCCGGCTTGTCGCCAATGCGGTGACGCTGGAAAGCGAGGCTTTGCTGGCGCAATGGCAGGCCGACAAGGGCGGCGATCTGCTGCGGATCGAACTGGCGCAGGCTGCTCCGCTGGGGCCGCGCCGGGGTTGGAAATCGGCCTATCCGGTGGTGCAGTGGAGCGTCACGCTATGATCGTCGCGGGACTGGGTTTCACAACCACGGCTGAGGCGGTCAGCCTGCGCGCGGCCTATGACAAGGCCGCCGCCGGACAGGCGGTGGCCGCGCTCGCCACCGTTGCCGACAAGGCCGGGCACCCGGCGCTGGAGGCGCTGGCTGAGGAACTCGCCCTACCCTTGCACCTGATCCCCGCCGCTGAACTTGCAGGGCAGCGCACCCTCACCTGCTCGCCGCAAAGCCGCGCCAGCTATGGCACCGGCAGCGTGGCCGAGGCCGCAGCACTGGTCGCCGCCGGGCCGGGCGCGCGGCTGATCACCCCCAGACAGATATCGGACGACCGGCGCGCCACCTGCGCCCTCGCCATCGGAGACAAGACATGACCGTTCATTTCATCGGCGCCGGACCGGGCGCCGCCGACCTGCTGACCCTGCGTGGCCGCGATATCATCGCCTCTTGCCCGGTCTGCCTCTATGCCGGGTCGCTGGTGCCCGAGGAGATCCTGAGCCATTGCCCCGAGGGGGCCAGGATCGTCAACACCGCGCCGATGGATCTGGATCAGATCATGGCCGAGATCGAGGCTGCGCATAAGGCAGGCCAGGATGTGGCACGGCTGCATTCGGGCGACCTGTCGGTCTGGTCGGCCATGGGCGAGCAGATCCGGCGGCTGAAACAGATGGGCATCCCGGTCAGCGTGACGCCCGGCGTGCCCTCGTTTGCCGCCGCCGCCGCCGCGCTGGGGACCGAGCTGACCCTGCCGGGTCTGGGGCAATCGGTGGTACTGACCCGCACGCCCGGTCGCGCCTCGTCAATGCCCGAGGGCGAGAGCCTGGAGAATTTCGCCCGTACCGGCGCCACGCTGGCCATCCACCTGTCGATCGGCAATCTGGATAAGGTGGTCGCCGATCTGGTGCCGCATTACGGCGCCGATTGCCCGGTGGCGGTGGTCTATCGTGCCAGCTGGCCCGACGAGCGGATCATCCGCGCCACGCTGGAGACGCTCAAAGAGGCGCTGGACGAAAGCATCTCGCGCACCGCGCTGATCCTGGTGGGGCCGGTGCTGAAGGGCGAAGGGTTCGACGAAAGCTGCCTCTATTCCCGCGAATACGACCGCCGTTACCGGCCGCAAAGCGCCGACAGCCCCTGGTCGAGCTGGAGCCATGGCGATGACTAACCCCCGCGGCCTGATGATCTCGGCCCCGGCCTCGGGCACCGGCAAGACCACGGTCATGCTGGGGTTGTTGCGCGCGCTGGCCGAGGATGGGCTGACCGTGCAACCCTTCAAGAGCGGACCGGACTATATCGACCCCGCCTTTCATCTGGCGGCGGCGGGACGGGCCTCGTTCAACCTCGACAGCTGGGCGATGGGCAAGGGTCTGCTGGATGCTGTGGCCGCGCAGGCGTCGGGCGCCGATATCGTGGTGGCCGAAGGGTCCATGGGCCTGTTCGACGGCGTGGCGAAACCGGGCGAAACCGGCCACGGGTCGAGCGCCGAAACCGCGCTCAGGATGGGCTGGCCGGTAGTGCTGGTTCTCGATGTGGGCGGACAGGCGCAATCGGCGGCGGCGACCGCGCTGGGGTTCCGGATGTACAACCCCGACCTGCCCTTTGCCGGAGTGATCCTGAACCGCTGTGCCAGCCCCCGGCACGAGCGGCTGACCCGGCTGGGAATGGAGCGCGCGGGCCTGCCGGTTCTGGGCGTGCTGCCCCGGCGCGGCGACCTGACCCTGCCCGAGCGGCATCTGGGCCTCATTCAGGCGGTCGAACACCCCGACCTGGAGGCCGCCATCGCGGGCTATGCCGCCTTCCTGCGCGACCATGTGGATCTGGAGGCGATCAAGGGGGCAGCGGTCTCCTCAGGCCCCAATGGGCCATCGTCGACCGCGCTGCCGCCGCCCCCGGCCCAGCGCATCGCATTGGCGCGGGACGCCGCGTTCTCGTTCACCTATCCGCATCTGCTGGAAGGCTGGCGCGCGGGCGGCGCCGAGATCCTGCCGTTTTCGCCGCTGGCTGACGAGGCCCCCGCACCCGATGCCGATCTGGTCTGGCTGCCCGGCGGCTATCCCGAACTGCATGCGGGCACACTTGCCGCCGCCGAAACCTTTCGCGCGGGGCTGAGACGGCATGCCGAAACCCGGCCCGTGCATGGCGAATGCGGCGGCTACATGGCATTGGGTGAGGCGCTGATCGACAAGGATGGCACCCGCCACCGGATGGCGGGTCTGTTGGGCCTCGTCACCTCGTATGAAAAGCGCAAGTTCAACCTGGGCTATCGCCGGGCCGAACTGCTGGCGCCCCTGCCCGGCTATGGCACCGGCACCACCCTGCGCGGGCACGAGTTCCACTATTCCTCGATCCTGGAACAACCCGACGCGCCGCTGGCCCGTGTGTTCGATGCCGAAGGCGTCGAGGGGCCGCAAACCGGGTCCGTGCGCGGGAATGTCACCGGCACCTTCTTTCACCTGATCGCAGAGGCGGGATCATGAGCGGCTTTGTCTCCTTTGTCGGCTCGGGGCCGGGCGACCCGGACCTGTTGACGCTGAAAGCGGTGGATCGGCTGGGCAAGGCCGATGCGGTGCTGTTCGACGATCTGTCGAGCGGTCCGATCCTGACCCATGCGCGCGCGGATGCCGATCTGGTGGGGGTGGGCAAACGGGCGGGCCGCGCCTCGCCCAAACAGGACCATGTGAGCCGCCTGCTGGTGGATTATGCCCAGACCGGCGCGCATGTCGTGCGGCTGAAATCCGGCGATGGCGGTCTCTTTGGCCGGCTGGAGGAGGAACTGGTCGCGCTGCGCGCGGCCGGGATCGGATACGAGATCATCCCCGGCATCCCCTCGGCGGTGGCGGCGGCGGCGGCGGCGGGCATCCCGCTGACCCGACGACTGACCGCGCGGCGGGTGCAATTCGTCACCGGCCATGACGTCAGCGGGCAATTGCCCCCCGACCTGAACCTGCCCGCACTGGCAGACCCGCAGGCCACCACGGTCGTGTTCATGGGCAAGCGCACCTTTCCACTGCTGCTGGATGCGCTTGAGGCGCATGGCCTGCCACGTTCGACGCCTGCGCTGATGGCCGAAAGCGTCTCGACCCCTGAACAGCGCCTGACCCGCGCCACCATGGGTGAACTGGCCGAACGGCTGGCAGCGGAGATCGGCACCGCACCCGCCCTGATCCTGTATGGTCCGCTGGCGGAGTTCGGCGATGACTGAGCTTCTCCTGATCGGAATCGGCACCGGCAATCCCGACCACATCACCCGCGAAGGCATCGCCGCCATTCGCGCCGCCGATCTGATCCTGATCCCGCGCAAGGGGGCGGGGAAATCCGATCTGGCCGGGCTGCGCGAGCGCATCATCACTGACGCCACCGACACGCCGCCGCAGATCGCCTATTTCGACATCCCCGCGCGCCGCGCCGAGGATGGGTATCTGAAGGGTGTCGACGAGTGGCACGATGCCATTGCGCTCCGCTGGCAGGCGGCGATGGAGGACCACCCCGACGCGGCGCGGGTGGCGCTGCTGATCTGGGGCGACCCGTCGCTCTATGACAGTTCGCTGCGAATCGCGGCGCGGCTCGATCCGCAACCCAGGGTACGGGTGATTCCCGGCATCACCGCGCTTCAGGCGCTGACGGCGGCGCATGGCATTCCGGTCAACGCATTGGGGGCACCGTTCTTGGTCACCACCGGGCGGCGCCTGCGCGACGAAGGCTGGCCGCCCGCGGTGGATACCGCGGCCGTGATGCTGGACGGCGAATGCTCGTTCCAGGCGCTGGATATGTCCGATTACCACATCTGGTGGGGCGCCTATGTGGGCATGGAGGAACAGATTCTGGTGGCGGGACCACTGGCCGAGATGGCGGGCGAAATCGTCGAAACCCGTGCCCGCGCCCGTGCCGATCACGGCTGGATCATGGATATCTATCTTTTGAAAAAGCGCGAAAACTGACCGGAAAGGTCGCAAATGACGATTGCGCCGGATGCGCGTTCGCGGCTAAATGGAGGGGTCTGGTCCTGCCGGAGCAATCCGGATGCTAAGAGGGAATTTGGTGCGACCGCCCGTCGGTTCAGGCCAAAGCCGCCCCCGCGACTGTAAGCGGTGAGCCTCTGTTCAACCAGCCACTCCCGGGTTCGCTCCGGGGGGAAGGCGAACAGAGGCACCGACCCGCGAGCCAGGAGACCTGCCAGACAGGTAATGAAACACCGGCCGTCGGGTGCGGCGGCAAGGAGGAAATGACATGACGACCAAAACACTCAAGGCATCGGCCACCGGTTCCGCGATCCTGCCGGCTCTGTTCGCCGTGATCCTGGGCCTGGGCATCGTGACCCTGGCGGGCCATGTGCAGGCATCCGCGCTGCATGACGCCGCCCACGACGTGCGCCACGCAACCGGCTTTCCCTGCCACTGAACCATGTTCAGTCGCATTCTGACCAGCGCGTTGTTCGCTGGCGCTGCAGCAGGGCTGATTGCCGCCTTGCTGCAGTTTCTGTTCGTGCAGCCCGTGTTGCTGCATGCCGAGTTGTATGAAACCGGCGAACTGGTGCATTTCGGCGCCGAGGCGGTAAGTGCCCAGCCCGACCTGCCCGGCATGTTCGCCGATCCGATGCGCGATGCGCTGACGGTCGTTTTTGCAATGCTCACCTATACCGGCTATGCGGTGGTGATGGTCGCCCTGATGTCGGTGTCCGAGGGGATGGGTCATGCGGTCACCGCGCGCGCCGGTCTGCTCTGGGGTCTGGCCGGGTTCATCACCTTTCACTTCGCGCCCGGACTGAGCCTCGCGCCCGAGGTGCCCGGTGTGTCCTATACCGATATCACCGCCCGCCAGATCTGGTGGACCGCGACCGTGGCCGCGGCGGGTATCGCCATGTGGCTGATCGCCTTCGGCGGCAACCTGATGGCCTATGGCGCCGCCGCGCTGCTGTTGATGGCGCCGCATCTGATCGGCGCGCCCGAGCCTGACAGCTTTGCCGGCCCGGTGCCGACCGAACTGGGCGCCCTGTTTGCCGCCCGCGCCTTTGGTGTCGGGATGGCAGCCTGGGTGTTGCTGGGTGGTTTCGCCGGTTACTTCTGGCAGACCGAGAGCAAGCGCGCCGAAGCGCACGCCTGATCCGTCGACCCATATGCCCCGCCGGACCCGTCCGGCGGGGTTTTCCTTTGCTAGGAGACTGATATGTCCCGCTCTCTCGCTCTCTTCGCCATCGGCCTTGTCTTTGGTGGCGGTGCCGGTTTCGTCACCGCGGCGGCCTATGGTGTCACCTTTGACGGTCATGACCACGGCGACGCGGCCCAGCATGGCGCCCATGACACGGCACAAGGCGGCCACGACCACGCCCAGGCCACCCATCTGCCCGCAGGCCCCGACGCACCCGGTGTGTCCGTGGCACTGACCCGCGATCCGATGTCGGGCTGGAACCTGCATGTAAGCCCGCAGAATTTCCGCTTTGCCCCCGAAAACGCCTCGGCCAGTGACGTGCCGGGCGAAGGCCATGCCCATGTCTATGTCAACGACGTGAAACTGGCCCGGCTTTACAGCGAATGGATGCATATCCCCGACCTGCCCAAAGGTCCGGTCGAGGTGAAGGTCTCGCTGAACGCCAACAGCCACAGCCCGCTGATGGTCGATGGCATTCCGGTCGAGGCCGTGGTCACGGTTCAGGTGGAATAGGCCGGGATTCGCGCCAGCAGGCATTGCCGCAACCGTCCACAGGGACGGGCATCGGCAATCCAGCCTCCGGGGCTGTCCAGATAGACACGGCAGGTGGCGGCGATATCGTCGGCATCCGCCACCACGTCGAGGTCCGAGAACACATAGCTAGCCCGCCCCGGCCCCTGAAGGGCCAGCGCCACCGGGGTGGCGCAGGCGCCGAAACAGGCATGCTCCACCAGCTCCACCCGCCCGCTGAGCCCAGCGCGCGCCAACGCGTCGGACACGGCGGCACGCTCGGCCCCTTGGTCGCGGTCCCGCTCACCCTGACAGCTGGAGCAAAGGGAAAGGCGCATGTCGCTCATGGTGTCTCCTTGATCGGTGCGGCAGATGTGGCGCATCGGGTCCGCCGAGGCAAGCTCAACGCGCCATTTGCGCGGCCTCTATCCGCAGCGCATCCAGCACCCCGGCGACCGAGGGCGACAGGCTGGCAGATTTGCGCATCGACACGCCCACCGGCCCGATCGGGATCGGCACCGGCCAGTCGACCCGTGACAGTGTTCCGGCGCTGATATCGTGGCGCGGCACATGCGCGGGCATCACCGCCAGCATGTCCGACCCCACCAACAGGCCCCGATTGGCCAGATACGACACCGATTCCACCGCATAGGGCGGCGCACCACCGCCCAGGTCGACAAAGACCTGATCCAGCTGGCGGCGCAACGTGGTTTCCGCCGGTGGCAGGATCCAGGGGTATTCCATCAGGTCGGTCAGCGCGGGCGCGGCATGGCGATGTACCGGGTGGTCACTCCGGGCGACACATATCACCTCTTCGTCGAACAGCCTCTCCTGCACGATCTCGGCCCGGTGCCGGTGCATCGGCAAGCGCCCCACCACCAGATCGACATCGCCCGAGCGCAGCGCCGGCATCAGCACCTCGTTGGTGCCCTCGACCAGTTTCACCACCAGCCCCGGCTTGTCGGTCAGAAGCCGGGTCAGCACGCGGGGCAAAAACTCGGCCGAGGCGGCCAACAGCGTACCCACCACCACGCGCCCGCCATTGCCCTCGTTCAGATCGTCAAGTTCCTGGGCTGCATGGGAAATCTGCGCCAGGATCAGCTTGCCATGCCGGATCAGCGCCGCCCCGAACACGGTGGGCACCATGCCGCGATTGGTGCGGTCGAACAGCTGCACGTCGAAATCCAGCTCCAGATCCTTGATCAGCTTGGTGGCGGCGGGCTGGGACATGTTCAGCGCCTGCGCCGCATGCAGGATCGAATGCCGCTCGCCCACGGCGACCAGCAGGCGCAGCTGTTTCAGCTTGAGCCGGGTCAACACGCGCTCGACGATGCGGATCTGGGTGCGGTTCATGGTTTTTGCGATATCATGAAGCGTGGCTATCGGTCAAAGCGATAGCCGGATCGCCGCGCCGCGCTGTCGCAGCGCCGCCAGCAGGCTGAGCGCGGTCAGCGCCGAGGAACGCGGATTGCCCGGCAGCGGCAAGCCCTCGATCTGAAACCGGAACCGGCCAAAGGCGCCCTCGGCCGCAATCTCGTGGATATTGGCGGTGGCGCCGGGATCGGCGATCAGCTCGGCCCGGGTGGCGTCCAGCCCGGCCCCGGCCAGCGCCACGGCGGCGGCCACATTGGCGTTCTTGGGATAGGCCTGCGCCGCCGCGCGCGCGGTGCCGGTGAAATGGGTGGCGGGTGCGGTAAGCGCGTCCAGATCCAGCACATTTTCGGCGCGGCTGCCGCGCCAGCCCTGCGGCGGCTTGCGCCCGGTATAGGTGACCTGCAAGCCCGTCCCCATCGCCGCCGCCGCCAGCGCATCCAGCGCCCCGATCGCGCCCGAGGCAAGGCAGAGCCGCGTGCCACCGGCGCGGGCGGCAGCCTCCAGCTCGGCACAGAACACGACATCGGCCAGCGCACCGACCGAAACGGTCAGCACCTCGACCCCCGCGCCCAGCGCCGCCACCCCATGGGCGCGCAGGCCGGAATGACCGGCGCAATCGACCAGCAGGTCGGGCCGCTCGGACAGGCCCTCCAGCGCCTGCGCCACTGGCACGCCCAAGACCGCGTGCGCGGCCTGCTCTCGCCCGGGCCGGCAGAGCGCCCCGGTCAGCCTGACGCCTTCGGGCAGATGCGCCGCCACATGGGCGGCAATGGGCCCGTGCCCGATCAGTGCTATCCTCACGCTGTCCCCCTTTGGCCAACTGCTCCATAGTTTCCACATATCAGCATGATTGTGATATGCCGATTGCGGATAGCAGGATGCAATTTCGCGATTTGTGCCCACCCGGTCGGGCTTGCAGGATCGAGGCACCCGCCACCGCAACCGAGACCCCCGTGACCAGATCCGCACCCTATACCGGACAAGCGCTGCCCCGGCGCGAAGACCCCCGCCTGCTGCGGGGAGAGGGGCAGTATACGGGTGATATCCATCTGCCGGGGGCGCTGCATCTGGCCTTTCTGCGCAGTTCCCATGCCAGCGGGCAGCTCGTTGCCTGCGATACCTCTGTCGCCCGCGCGATGCCCGGCGTGGCAGCGGTGCTGACCGCCGCCGACCTCGGCGCTCTGGGTGGGCTCGAGGTCAACCCGGTGCTGCCGCTCGACCATGCCACACCCTATCCGATCCTTGCCGGCGACACGGTCTCGGCAGTGGGTCAGCCCATCGCGGCGGTGCTGGCCGAAACACCGGGACAGGCGCTGGACGCGGTCGAGGAGATCTGGGCCGAGATCGACGAGACCCCCTCCCCACCCTCCGAACTTCTGGCCATGCAACATTGGCAAAGCGGCGATCCGGCGGCAGAGTTTGCCCGCGCCGCCCAGGTGGTCACGGTCCGGGTCGCGCATCCCCGCCTTGCCCCCAGCCCGATGGAGCCGCGCGCCATCGCCATCCTGCCCGAGGGTGGCGGCTTGACAGTCTGGCTGTCCACCCAGACGCCGCACCGGGCGCGGGCCGATCTGGCCCGTATCCTGTCGCTCGACCCCGAACACCTACGCGTGATCGCCCGCGATGTGGGCGGCGCCTTTGGCATGAAGGCCTCGCTTTACCCTGAGGAGGTGCTGGCGGTCTGGGCCGCGCATCATCTGGGCCGCCCCGTGCGCTGGACCGCCACCCGCAGCGAAGAGTTCCTGTCGGCCACCCATGGCCGGGGGCTGACAAGTGAAGGCCAGCTTGCTATTGACGGTGACGGGCGGTTTCTGGCGCTCAAGGCCCGCGTCGAGGCGCCGCTGGGTCATTGGCTGCCCAATTCGGCGCTGATCCCGGCCTGGAACGCCGCCCGCATCCTGCCCGGCCCCTATGACATCGCCGCCACCGATCTGGGCACCAGCGCCCGACGCGCCCATACCGCGCCCACCGGCATCTATCGCGGTGCCGGCCGCCCCGAGGCCTGCGCGCTGATGGAGCGTCTGGCCGATGCCGCCGCCCGCGCCACCGGCCTTGATCCCGCCGAGATCCGCCGCCGCAACCTGAACCGCTTGAACGGCCCGCGCGACCTGCCCGCGGGCCGGGTCGAGGGGGCCGATTATGCCACGGCACTCGACCGCTTCCTGACGCTGGCCGATTACCCCGCCTGGTGCGCCCAACGCGACGCAAGACGCGCCGACGGCGCATTGGCGGGTGTCGGACTGGGGTTCTATGTCGAGCCCTCGGGTAAGGGCTGGGAAAGCGCCCGGGTCACCCTTGAGGCAGGCCGCGCCACAGTGGAATTTGGCGGCAGCAGCCAGGGCCACGGGCGCGAAACCGCGCTGGCCCAGATTGCCGCCGACGCGCTGGAGCTTTCGCCCTCCGATATCACCGTGCTGCATGGCGACACCGCCACCTGCCCGGCAGGCATCGGCGCGCTGGCCAGCCGCAGCACCCCCATCGGCGCCAGCGCCGTGCTCGAGGCCTGCCGCGAGATCATCCGCCGCCGGGGCGCGGGCGAAAGTGAACCGATCACCGCCGACACCGTCTATACCGCCCCGGGCGAGGCCTGGGGCCATGGTTGCTACCTCGCCGCGATCGAGATCGACCGCGACACCGGCGCCCCTCAGCTGACGCATATGGCCTGCCTCGACGATGCCGGGCGGCTGATCAACCCCATGCTGGCCGAGGGACAGGTGATGGGTGGCTTCGCGCAAGGTCTGGGAGAGGCGATGTTGGAAGCGCTGCATTTCGACGAGGGCCAGCTTCTCACTGGCTCGTTCATGGATTACGCGATGCCGCGCGCGGATGACCTACCGTCACTCACCATCCTCAAGACCGAGACGCTCGCCACCACCAACGCGCTCGGCGCCAAGGGCATCGGCGAGGCCGGCACCATCGGCGCCCCGGCGGCGATCCTGAACGCCGCGCTGGACGCGCTGGCGCCGCTGGGCGTGACCGATCTGCAAATGCCGCTTACCAGCCTGTCGCTCTGGCAGGCGATCACCGATGCAAGCAAGGAACCCCAGACATGAACTATGCCAAGAGCGAGGCCAAGGACCATGCCCGCGAACATATGCGCGGCATCTGGGCCGCCGCCCTCAACCCCTTTGCCGAGGATCTGTCGTTTGACGAGGCCGGTTTTCGCCGCAACATCCGCCACTGGGTCGATGATCTGGGCATCGAGGGCCTCTTCATCTGCGGCAAACAGGGAGAGTTCTTCTCGATGTCGCTGGAGGAGCGCAAGCGCAACCTCGAGGTCGCGGTCGAGGAATGCGCCGGGCGCGCGGGTACCATGATGTCGGTCTCGGACCAGAATTTCGACACCGTGCTGGAACTGGCCCGCCATGCCCAGGACGTGGGTGCCGATTATATCGTGGTGCATGCGCCGGTGCTGCATTTCGTGCATGACCGCGACGCGCTGCTTTACGAATACTACAAGGCCATCAGCGAGGCGGTCGATATCGGTATCGCCATGTGGAGCCATCCTGACAGCGGTTACCTGATGAGTCCCGAGCTATGCGCCCGCATCGCTGATCTGCCCAATGTGGTGGCGATCAAATACTCGGTCCCGCGCGAGATGTATGCCCGCCTGACCGAGCTGGCGGGTGACCGGATCCAGGTCTCTACCGCCTCCGAAGAGGAATGGTTCGACAATATCGTGGAACTGGGCTGGCGGCTTTACCTCTGCTCCTCGCCGCCCTACCAGCTGCAAACCGCAAACGACCGGCGCATGCATGACTATACCCAACTGGCTTTTGCCGGCCGCATCGACGAGGCACGCGCCATCCGCGACAGCCTCGACCCGGTGCGCCAGGCGATCAAATCCACCAAACCGGGCGGCAAGCCGCAGGCGCATGGCAAATACTGGCAAGAGCTGCTTGGACAGACCGGCGGGCGAGTGCGCTTTCCCATGCAGGAGCTGACCGAGGCGGAAAAATCCGCCACACGTGCTGCCTTTAAGGCCTGCGGCCTGCGCCTCTGACCCTTCATTTCGCTGAAAATACTCCGGGGGAGTCGCGCACGGCGCGGCGGGGGCAGCGCCCCCTCCCCAACTCCGCTAAAGCAGAACCTCGATCAGGTTTGGCCCCGCCTCGGTAAATCCCCGCTCCAGCGCCTGCGCAAAATCCTCGGCCCGCTCGACCCGGACAGCCGGCACACCAAGGCTTTGCGCCTGCCCGACCCAGTCGATGGCGGGCCGTTCCAGGCTCAGCATGTCCAGCGCGCGTGGGCCGGGGTTCATCACCCCCACGCCCGACAATTCGCCCAGCAGGATGCGATAGCTGCGATTGGCCCAGATCACCACGGTGATATCCAGCCCCTCTCGCGCCATGGTCCACAGCGCCTGCGGCATGTACATGGCCGAGCCATCGCCGGTGAGCGTCATCACCTTGCGGTCCGGGCGGGCGATGGCGGCCCCGATGGCGGCGGCCAGGCTGTACCCGATGGAGCCGCCGCAATTGTTGATCCATGTATGCGGCGCAGCGCCCAGCGTGGCGCCGTGAAAGGCGCGGCCCGTTGTCACCGACTCGTCCAGCACGATGGCGCCTTCGGGGATGCTTTGGCCCAGCACGGCGGCAACGCTCTCGGGCGTACAGGGGCCGCTGACCGATCCCGGTGCGACAGGCGGCGCGAGCACCGGCGCGGCACCCGCAGCGCCCACTGCCTGTTCCAACCCTGCCAGCGCGCCGTCCAGATCGGCGGCCCAATCGGCCAGCGCGATGATCTCGGCCTCGGGATGGGTCAGAACGGCGGGCTTGCCCGGATAAGCGAAAAAGCCGATGGGTGGCCGCGCGCCGAGCAAGACGATGCGCCGAAAGCGCGCCAGCGCCTCCAGCGCCATGTCGATCGGATAGGGCACGCGCGCCACCGGCACCCGGCCCGCGCCGCGCTCCATCCGCGCATTGGCCCATTCCGACAGCAACGCGCAGCCGGTTGCCGCCGCGATGCGGCCAGCACGTTCCAGGTTTTCCTCGGTAAGCGCTTCGCCCCCGAGCAGCAACAGGCTGTCCGGCCCGCTGAGCGCGGCGGCGGCCTGTTCCAGTGTCGCTGCCTCGACCGGCGCGCGCGCAGGCACCGGCAAGGCCGATGCCACCTTCCCGCCTGGGGTCCAGGCCGTGTCAGACGGCAGGATCAGCGTTGCCACCTGCCCCGGCGCGCTGCGCGCCGCCTGTACCGCGCGGGCGGCATCGCGCCCCACATCCGCGGCAGACAGCGAGGTCTCGACCCAATGCGACACCGGCCGCGCCAGCCCTTCGATATCCGCGGTCAGCGGCGCGTCCAGTTCCAGATGGCTGGCCGCGTGCTGGCCCACGATATTGACCACGCCTGACCCGGCCTTCTTGGCGTTGTGCAGGTTCGAGATACCGTTGGCCAGGCCCGGCCCGAGATGCAGCAGCGTCGCCGCCGGTTTGCGCGCCATCCGGTAATAGCCATCCGCCGCCCCGGTCGCGACCCCCTCGAACAGCGCCAGCACCGAGCGCATGCCCGGCACCTGATCGAGCGCCGCCACAAAATGCATCTCGGAGGTGCCGGGATTGGTGAAACAGGTATCGACCCCGCTTTGCAGCAGGCTGCGCACCAGGCTTTCGGCGCCGTTCATTTCGCTCATCACCCTCACTCCTCGCAATTGGGGCGAGCCTAGGCGGCGCGCGGCGTCACGTAAACGGTGCACGATATCGTGAGCAGCGGGGAGCGATGAAATCTGGCATCAAGGGTCCAGCAAAGGAGAGACCCGCCATGCGCCTTGCCATCCTCACCCTGATCACCTGCCTTGCCCTGCCCGCATTGGCGGGTGACCTGAGTCCGCGCCCGGGCTGGGCGGTACACGCCACGGCCAAGACCCATGCACAACTGGTCGAGGATACCCGCGCCGCGATCACCGCAAACGGCTTGGGCATCGTCACCCAGGCGGGCCCGACCGAGGCCGCCGCGAGGCGCGGCATCACCATTCCCGGCAACCGGGTCATCGGCGCCTTCAACAACGATTTCGCTGTGCGGATACTGGCGCTGTCCACCGCCGCGATGATCGAGGCACCGATCCGTTTCTACGTCACCGAAAATACCGATGGCACCGCGACACTGGGCTACAAGCTGCCCTCGCAGGTCTTTGCCCCCTATCTGGACGAAGGTGGCGACGAACTCGCCGCCATTGCCGCCGAGCTGGACGCACGGTTTGCGGCGGTGGCGGCGCAGGCAATCGCCTCACAGTGACGTGACCCCCCTTGCCTTCGGGCGCAGGCTCCGCAATCTCGGCCAGAACCGACCCCTGTAACGGAGCCCCACCATGTCAGACCCCCTTCCCCGCGCCGCCGACCTGCTGGCCCGGCGGCTGTACGAGGCGGGCTGCCGCCATGCCTTTGGCATGCCCGGCGGCGAGGTGCTGACGCTGGTCGATGCGTTGGACAAAGCCGGGATCATCTTTCATCTGGCCAAGCATGAGAATGCCGCGGGCTTCATGGCCGAGGCGGTGCATCACCGCGATGGCGCACCCGCGATCCTGCTGGCAACGCTGGGGCCGGGGGCGATGAACGGGGTCAACGTTGTGGCCAATGCGCTGCAGGACCGGGTGCCGATGATCGTGCTCACCGGCTGCGTCGATGCCGACGAGGCGCTGACCTATACCCATCAGGTGATGGACCATGCCCAGGTGTTCCGCCCGATCACCAAGGGCAGTTTCCGCCTGACCGCCGAAGGCTCGGATATCATCGCCGACAAGGCGGTGTCGCTGGCGATGCAGCCCCGCCCCGGCCCGGTGCATATCGACGTGCCGATCGGCGTGGCCGATACCCCGGTGCGCGAGACAAGGCGGCGGCGGCTGACCACGGCGGCCCCGGTGGCGCCCGGTGGCACCTGTCTGGAGACCGCCCGTCGCTGGGTCGCCGAGGCGCG
The DNA here is from genome assembly GCF_022321465.1 of Ruegeria alba. Classification (NCBI taxonomy): domain Bacteria; kingdom Pseudomonadati; phylum Pseudomonadota; class Alphaproteobacteria; order Rhodobacterales; family Roseobacteraceae; genus Ruegeria; species Ruegeria alba. The sequence continues at coordinate 177,359 of NZ_JAKOEM010000003.1, forward strand.
GCGCCCGCTGGCGGTGATCGGCCTCGACGTGCTGGCGGACAACTCGAAATGTGTCCTGCAAGCCTTTCTGGAACATTTCGAAATTCCCTTTGTCACCACCTACAAGGCCAAGGGTATCCTGCCCGAGGATCACCGCCTGTGCCTCGGCGGCGCGGGCCTGTCGCCGCTGGCAGATAGCCACCTGTTGCCGCTGGTCAAGGCCGCCGACCTGATCCTGTGCCTGGGCTATGACCCGATCGAAATGCGCCCCGGCTGGCGCGAGGTCTGGGACCCCGAACACCAGCGGGTGATCGACATCTCGGCGGTGGTCAACGATCATTACATGCATCAGGCCGGGATCAATATCGTTGCCGATACCGGCGCCACGCTCGAGGCCATCGCCAAGGGGACGACCGGGCATGCCACCTGGCCCGCGGGCGAGCCGCAGGCGGCCCGCGCCGCGCTGGCCCGCGCCTTTCCGCAGGACGAGCTCTGGGGCCCCGCCGCCATCATCGCCGAGGCCCGCGCCGCCCTGCCTGCTGGCACGCTCGCCACCGCCGACAGCGGCGCCCACCGCATCCTGCTGAGCCAGATGTGGCGCTGTGACGAGCCGCGCGGGCTGATCCAGTCCTCGGGCCTGTGCACTATGGGTTGCGCCCTGCCGATGGCGATTGGTCTGAAACTGGCCGCGCCCGACCGTCCCGTAATCAGCTTCTCGGGCGATGCCGGGTTCCTGATGGTCGCCGGAGAGCTGTCGACCGCCGCCGAGATGGGCGGCAACCCGATCTTTCTGGTCTTTGTCGATGCCAGCCTGTCGCTGATCGAGTTGAAACAGCGCGGCCGCCAGTTACCCAATCGGGGCGTCGATTTCGGGCATCACGACTTTGCCGCCATCGGCCGCGCCTTTGGCGGGCATGGACACACCGTGCGCTCGCGGGCAGAGTTGCGCGCGGCGCTGGAGGCGGCGCAGGCAGCGGACCGCTTCACGGTGATCGCCGCCGAAATTGCACGAGGGGATTACGATGGCCGGATCTGAACAACCCAAAGGGCCGCTCGACGGGGTGCGCGTGCTGGACCTCAGCCGCATTCTGGCGGGGCCGACCTGTACCCAGCTGTTGGGTGATCTGGGCGCCAATGTGATCAAGATCGAGAACCCCGGCTCGGGCGGTGATGACACCCGCCAATGGGGGCCGCCCTATGTGACTGATGCGGATGGCAATCCAAGCGATCTGAGTGCCTATTTCATGGCCGCCAACCGCAACAAGAAATCGGTGGCGCTGGATATCTCGACGCCCGAGGGGCAGGCACAAATCCGGCGTCTGGCGGCACATGCCGATATCCTAATCGAGAATTTCAAACCCGGCGGGCTGGCCAAGTACGGGCTGGACTATGCGAGCCTCGGCCCGGAATTTCCGGGCCTTGTCTATTGCTCGATCTCGGGCTTTGGCCAGACCGGCCCCAACGCCTCGAAACCTGGTTATGACCTTATGGCCCAAGGGTTTGGCGGCGTGATGTCCCTGACCGGAGAGCCCGAGGGCGCCCCGATGAAGGTGGGCGTGGGCATCGCCGACGTGATGTGCGGCATGTATGCGACCGTGGGGATCCTCGCCGCGCTGCATCACCGCCAGTGCACCGGCGAGGGCCAGCATATCGACCTGGCGCTGGTCGATGCGCAGGTGGCCTGGATGATCAACGAGGGCGTCAACTATCTGACCAGCGGCGCCCTGCCCCAGCGGCGGGGCAATGCTCATCCCAACATCATGCCCTATGACGTCTACGCCACCAGCGACGGTCATGTGGTGCTGGCGGTCGGCAATGACAGCCAGTTCCGCCGCTTCTGCGGTTTTCTCGACCTGGGCGCGCTGGCGGACAACCCGCGCTTTGCCACCAACCAGGCGCGGTTGCAAAACCGCGCCGAACTGGATGCGCTGCTGCGACCGGCGCTGGCGGCGCGCAGCATGGCCGAGGTGATTGCCGGGCTCGAGGCGCTCAAGGTCACGGTGGGGCCGGTCCAGACCATCGACCAGGTCTTTGCCAGCGATCAGGTCGTGGCCCGGCAGATGCAGATCGACATGGAGGCCGAGCCCGGCCCGGTGCACCTGATCGGCAATCCGCTGAAACTGTCGCGCACCCCTGTCACCTATCGCAGGGCGCCGCCGCGCTGCGGGCAGGACACCGAATCCGTGCTCTCCTCGGACGAGCCGTTTGCAGACTGAAACATCGCCTGTCCCTGGGCGGCAAATTGCTGAAACAACAGGGGCATTCGGCGGCTTTTCCCCCATTTTCCGCACACGCGCTTTCACCAATTCGCGAGCGGCGTCGATCCTGATACGGGGCTCCAATAGACTTGGCAAAGGCGCGAACTGCCCCCTTTGCAAGGAACGGACCCGGTATGAGAGACGATGTTTTTGGACAGACCAACAGCCTGACCCGCGCGGACAGCGCCGAGGCGTGGGACGGCGTTCTGTTGGGCTTCATGGCCCATGCGGCAGTAACCCCGCAGCACCTGGCGCGGGTGTTGGAACTGGAACCCGATTTTGCCCTGGGCCATGCCATCAAGGGGCTGTTCATGCTGCTATTGGGCCGGCGCGAGATGACGCCGGTCGCGGTCGACGCGATGGCCGCCGCCCAGCGCGCGGCCGATGCGCACCCGGTAACGCCGCGCGAGGCGCATTACCTGGCCGCGCTGCGCCACTGGCTGGCAGGCAGCCCCAGCCGCGCGGTTGAGGAATTCGAGGCGGTGCTGCGCACCCATCCCGAGGATACGCTGGCGATGAAGCTCAGCCATGCGACCCGGTTCGTGCTGGGCGATCCCGACGGAATGCGTCGCTCGATCGAGCGGGTGATGCCCGCCTATGCCCCCGATCACGCCGGGCGCGGATACCTGCTGGGTTGCCATGCTTTCGCGCTGGAGGAAACCGGCGCTTACGACAAGGCAGAGATCGCCGGGCGGCAGGCGCTGTGGATGGTTTCGGACGATGCCTGGGGCCTGCATGCGGTTGCGCATGTCCATGAAATGAAAGGACAATCCGAACAAGGCCTGGAATGGTTGGCCGGGCGCGAGTCGGCCTGGTCCCATTGCAACAATTTTCGTTACCACGTCTGGTGGCACAAGGCGCTTATGCATCTGGACCAAGGCCAGATTGATCAGGTATTCGATCTCTACGATTCAGCGATTCGCAAGGATAAGACAGACGACTATCGGGACATATCGAACGCCACCTCGCTGCTGTCGCGGCTCGAGCTCGAAGGCGTAAATGTCGGAGACCGCTGGGAAGAACTGGCCGATCTGAGTGCCGCGCGCACCGAGGATGGATGCCTGATCTTCGCAGACCTGCATTACCTGCTGGCCCTGACCGGGGATACCCGAGAAGACGCCATCTCGCGAATGCTGCACCGGGTCAAACGCGATGCAGACATGGCCCAGTGCGACACCACACGCCGCATGGCCGACCCCGGACTGGCCGCAGCACAAGGGCTCGAAGCCTTTGGCGAGGGGCAGTATGGCCAAGCCTTCGACCACCTGCTGGCCGCGCGCGGCAGCATGCAGCTGGCCGGTGGCAGTCACGCCCAGCGCGACGTTTTCGAACGCATCACCATCGACGCGGGCCTTCGGGCGGGGCGTCTGGACGCAGTCGAGCGGGTGCTGGACGATCGTCGCGCCAAGCGCGGCGGTCATGAAGATACCTATGCCCTCGCCCGCCGGGCCTTGATCGAGGCGGGCCGCGACGACCGCGATTTTCACAGCGTTCCCGCGGAATGACGAGTGACACAGAAGGACCAAGGACGTATGGCGACGATTTCGCCCGCCTCTGATTTCGCCCCCACGGCCGCGGCGCCCCGCGCTGCGGCCACGGCTGCCAGAACCCGCGATCTGCGGCTGGATTTCTTTCGCGGTATCGCGATGTTCATCATTCTGGTGGCGCATATCCCTTTCAACCCCTGGGCCGGCTGGATCCCGGCGCGGTTCGGCTTTTCCGACGCGACCGAGATCTTTGTCTTCTGCTCGGGCATGGCCTCGGCCATCGCCTTTGGCGGCGCCTTTCTGAAACGGGGCTGGTGGATGGGCACCGCCCGCATCGCGTTCCGGGTCTGGCAGGTCTATTGGGCACATATCGGCCTGTTCTTCTTCACCGCCATGTGCATGGCGGCGCTGGATCTCTCGGGACTGTTTGAAAAGAGCTATGTAGACGGGCTGAACCTTCAGCATTTCTTTGGCGATCCGATGCCGCAGATCGTGGGCTTGTTTACGCTCACCTACGTCCCCAACTACTTCGACATTCTGCCGATGTATCTGGTGGTTCTGGCAATGATGCCGCTGATGATGGGACTCAGACAGGTTGGGTTCTGGGCGATGGCGCTGGCCTCGGTGCTGATCTGGGCAGTGGCCCAGACAGGTGCGCTGGCGCTGCCGGCGGAGCCCTGGTCCGAGCGGCAATGGTTCTTCAACCCGTTCGGCTGGCAATTGCTGTTCTTTACCGGCTTTGCCTTCATGCGCGGCTGGATCCCGGCGCCCCCCGTCCACAAGGCGCTGATTTGGGCGGCGGCGCTGTTCGTGGTGCTGTCGGCCCCGTTCGGCTCGTGGAAGGTGTTTCTGTGGGTCGATGCCTGGAACCCCACTGTCAGCGAGCCGATCCGCGAGACCTGGAAAGTGACCGGAGAGCTGCGCGACAAGACCGATTTCGCGCTGCTGCGCTATGTGCATTTCCTGTCGCTGGCCTATCTGGGTTGGGTCGTGGCAGGCGACAAGGGCGCGCGATTGCTGCCGCAGGGCACTGGCGGGCTGGCGCGTCTCTGGCAGATCGTTCTGAACGTCATCCTCAAGGTCGGTCAGCAATCGCTGGCGGTCTTCGTCTTCTCGATGGCCGCGGCCCGCCTCCTTGGTGTGCTGCTGGATCTGGGCGGGCGCGACCCCGCCACCGTTCTTGCCGTCAACCTGTTCGGCTTCGCCCTGATTGCAGCGGTTGCCTATGGCGCCGCCTGGTTCAAATCGCATCCCTGGAAATCCCGCACATGATGCTGTCTCGCCGTTTCTTTCTGGCCTCTGTCTCCTCTCTGGCGCTGGTGCCGCGCGCCTTTGCCGCTGCACCTGCCGAGCCTTTCGAGCGCGCAATGGTGACCGCCATGGCGCGCGATCTGGCATCGCGCGCCTACGCGCCGCGCCCCAGCGTGCCCGAGCCATGGCAGGCGCTGACCTATGAGCAATACCGCTCGATCCGGTTCCGCATCGACCACGGGCTCTGGGCCGGGACCGAGACCCCGTTCAGCGTCGATTTCTTCGCGCCCGGTCTCTATTTTCCGCGCGCTGTTCAGGTCGAGGCGGTCGAGAGCGGCATGACCCGCCCGGTCGCCTTCGAGATGGACATGTTCGACACCGGACCCGAGGTGCCGCCGCTGCCTGCCGACGAGGCACTGGGCTTCTCGGGCCTGCGTCTGCGTACCGAGATGCACCGCCCCGGCGAGACCGATGAATTCTGTGTCTTTCAGGGGGCCAGCTATTTTCGGGCCATCGGCCTGGGCGAGGCCTATGGCCTGTCGGCGCGCGGTCTCGCGCTCAAGACCGGCGATCCGATGGGCGAGGAATTTCCCGATTTCATCCGCTTCTGGCTGGAACGCCCTGAACCGGGTCAACGCACCATGGTCGTGCATGCGCTGATGGACAGCCCCTCGGTCACCGGCGCCTACCGGTTCGAGGTCACCGCCGGCGAGGATACCGTGATGGAGGTCGAGGCGACGCTGTTTGCCCGCGAGGACGTGGACCATGTGGGCTTCGGCCCGCTCACATCGATGTTCCTTTACGACGCCACCGATCGCACCCGGTTCGACGATTTCCGCCCTGCCGTGCATGACAGCAACGGTTTGATGATCCGCAATGGCGCGGGCGAGGTGATCTGGCGACCGCTGGCCAATCCGCGCGCATTGCAGATCTCGTCGTTTGTCGACGAGAACCCGCGTGGTTTCGGCCTGATGCAGCGGGCACGTGACTTTGCCGATTTTGCCGATCTCGAGGCGCATTACCACCGCCGCCCCGGCCTGTGGGTCAAACCGCATGGCGATTGGGGCAAGGGTGCGGTGACCCTGGTCGAGATCCCCGCCGATCAGGAGATCTATGACAATATCGTCGCCTATTGGCGCCCCGCGACCCCCTATGCCGCCGGCAGCGAGATTTCGCTGGCCTATCGTCTGACCTGGGGCGAGGAACCGCACCGCACGCCGCTGCCGCGGGTGATCCGCACCGCCATGGGCGAAAAGACCTTTGGCGAGGGGCGGCTGGTCGTCATCGACTTCGAAGCCAGCCCGCTGTTCGACGATGCCGATACGCTGGAACCGATCGTGCAATCGCCCCATGCCCAGATCGCCCCGCCGGTCCTGCAACGCAACCCCGACACAGGCGGCATGCGACTGGCGTTTTCCTTTGTTCCCGGCGAGGTCCCGCTGGTCGAATTGCGCGCCCAGCTGCGTCACGACAAGGAACCGGCCTCCGAAGTCTGGCTTTACAGGTGGACCGCGTGATGCGCGACGATCTTCATATCATGCCGCCCCGCGCGCCGCTCGACATGCGCGCGCAGGACTTCAGCGCCGGGTTCCGCGACGCGCAGGCCCCGTCCGACACCGCGCCGCAGGACGTGGCACTGTGGCGGGTGCTGGCCTTCTCGCCCGCCATGGCGGCAACGCTGGCGCTGGTCTGGCTGATGGGCGACTGGTTCTCGGACAGCGGCATCTCGGTAATCGAGCTGGTACTGCTGGCTCTGATCTCGTTCAACTTCTTCTGGATCGCCTTTGCGGTCAGCACCGTCCTTCTGGGCATGCTGTCGCTGTCGCGCCAGCCCGCCCGGGCACGCGCGGGCCGGGCCGGGCCGCTGAAGGTGGCGTTGCTGATGCCGGTCTATAACGAAGTGCCCTGGTATGTCCTGGGCAATGCCCGCACCATGCTGGAAGAACTCAAGGCGCGCGGCGGCCAGCATCAATACGCCATGTTCATCCTGTCCGACACCCGCGACGACGCCATTGCCGCGCAGGAACAGGCCAGTGTCGAGGCGCTGCGCACCACGCTGGCGCCGGATCTGGCGCTCTACTATCGGCGCCGGGTGGAAAACACCGACCGCAAGGTGGGCAATATCGCCGATTGGGTCGCCGGCTGGGGCGCCGACTGGGACGCGATGCTGGTGCTGGATGCCGACAGCCTGATGACCGGTCGCGCCATCGTCCGGCTGACCGACGCGCTGGCGCGTGACCCCGGCGCCGGGCTGATCCAGAGCTTTCCGCAACTGATTGGCGCGCAATCGGTTTTTGCCCGGATGCAGCAATTCGCCAATGGCGTCTATGGCGCCGCCTTTGCCGAGGGCATGGCCCGCTGGTGCGGGCAGGAAGGCAACTATTGGGGCCATAACGCGATCATCCGTACCGCCGCATTCGCCAATTGCGCGGGCCTGCCCAAGCTGCGCTCGCTTTCGGGGCGCGAAAAGCTGATCATGAGCCACGATTTCGTGGAGGCCGGACTGTTGCGCCGGGCCGGCTGGTCGGTGCGCTTCCTGCCGCGGATCCGGGGTTCCTATGAGGAAACCCCGCCCACCCTGATCGACCACGTGCTGCGCGACCGCCGCTGGTGCCAGGGCAACCTGCAACACCTGAACCTGCTGAGTGCGCGCGGCTTTCGCTCGGTCTCGCGGTTCCACATGTTCCATGGCGCCATAGGCTATCTGATGTCGCCGATCTGGTTTGCTCTGTTGGTGATGTGGGCACTGATCGGGCATGGGCAGGACGGATCGGTGCTGCATTATTTCAGCCCCGATAACCCCCTGTTCCCGCAATGGCCCGAGATGACCGAGGGTCGGCATGTGCTGATCATCGTGGTGATGTATGCGATGCTGCTCTTGCCCAAACTTCTGGGCGTCGTGGCGCTGCCGCTGAGTGGCGCGCATTACTCGGATTTCGGCGGCGCGGGCCGCTTCCTGCTGTCCTTCGTCTCCGAGGTGGTGCTGTCTATCCTCTATGCGCCGATCCTGATGGTACAGCAGATGATCGCGGTGTTTCGCACCTTTCTGGGCATCCAGAAGGGCTGGTCACCGCAGGCCCGCGACGGCGGCACTTATGGGCTGGCCACGCTGGTCAAATGCCATGCGCTGGAAACGCTGAGCGGCTTGGCGCTGGGTACCGGCATCGCATTGGGTCTGGTCTCGGTCTGGCTGGTGCCCATCGCGTTCAGCCTGGCGCTGGCGGTGCCGCTTTCGGCGCTGTCGGGCGTGACGGCGGGCACCGCGCGGCGGCTGATCGGCATGCGCGAGGAGTTCCGTGAGCCCGCGATCACCCGCAGTGCCCGCGCCTATCGCAACGAATTGAGGGCCTTGCTGGAACGCGGCAGCCGCATTCATCCGGCCGAGTGACGGGTCAGGGCGCGGGCAGCGCCTCGACCCAGTCAGCCATCATGTCGGCCCAGCCCTCGGGCACCGTATGGCCGCCGGGAAACAGCGCGAATTCCAGCGAACCGCCGCTGCAACCCTGCCAGTGGCGGCGCAGAAAGGTGCCCGTCTGATCAAAGCCGTCCGGCTTGTGCTCGACGCAACCATTGGTCTGGCGCCACAGTTCCAGCCCGGCAAAGATATCACCCTGCTGGAACCGGCCACCGCCCAGGAAACGTCCTTCGAGCGGCACGACCGGATCGGCCCAGCCATGGGTCTGGAACAGGTGCACCGGACCGGCACAGCTGTCGGGCTGGGGTCGCCAGAACCCGCCCGAGACCGGCACATAGGCCCGATAGGCCCCGGGCGTGGCGCAGGCCAGATAGGTCACCATGAAGGCGCCCGCCGAAAACCCGCCCAGCACCGCCCGCTCGGCATCGAGCCCGAAGCGCGCGCTGGCATCGGCCAGAACCTGGGCCAGAAAGGCGGTCTCGTCCCGTCCCTCCCATCCGGGAAAGAAGGTCCAGCTGCGCGGGCGACCCGGCGCGCGGGACTGGCCGTCGGGCGCGATCACCGCCCAGCCGCGCGCCAGCAAGGGCGCCACCAGCCGCGCATTGCGCAGGGTCGCCGCGCCCTCGCCGCCATGACCGTGCAAGAAGATCAGGACCGGCGGGTTCTCAACCTCGGGCAAGGCGATGTGATAGGTGCCGTCTGAGGTCTCGCAGGGGGCGGCGTCGCCTGCACAGCCTGCCAACGCCCCCTGTCCCCAGAAACCGGCCAGCAGCGCCAGAACAGCCGCGCGCCTCATTCCAGTGCCTCGGCATGGGCCACAACCGGCAGTCCGGCGCGCAGCCAGCCCGGCCCCGCGCGCGAGCCCAGCATCCCCTCGGGCACATCGATGATGCCGGTGAATCCGGCCTGCGCCAGTTGGTTGGCCAATCGGGCCGAGCGCACCCCGCGCGCGCAGATAAGGGCAATCGGTCGCCCCCGGTCTCCACCCGCCAGTTCATCAAGCACCGCCGCGAAATCCTCTCGCCGCATATCGAGCGGCTGTGCCCCGGCCCCGATCCCTGTCGAGGCCCATTCATCGGGACGGCGGATATCGACCAGCAATACCTTACCCGAGGCGGCCCGCGCATGTGCCTCTTCCACGCTCAGGGCGCCACCGGCGAAATCCTCGGGCGTCAGCAGGTATTCCCGAACGGCAAATCCGGCCAGGGCCGCAGCGCCCAGCACCAGTACGGCCCGGCGACCGAGCCGGTGGGCAAGCATGGTGGATGCGGTCAAAGCAGCGTCCTTTCTGTCGAATTCGCCTGTTTCTAACACGGACGGGCCCCTGCCGCGCGCCTGGATTGGCACCTGAATGATCAAGAAAACGTCAGTCCGGAATACATGAAACACTCTGTCGCGCCGAAACTTCGGGCTTTGCATCCTTGCAATACCGGCCAAGGACATAAATTATCGCTGCAAAGCGGAAACAAGAATAACCAGCAGCGGAGTAATCGACGGTGTCCCTCTTCCTCATCGCCGCCCTTCCCTTTCTCGGGGCAATCTTCCCTGCCCTGTTGATCCGGGCGGGACGCAACGCCTCGGCCTCGGCGGCGGGACTGACCAGCTTTCTGGCCTTTACCGGTCTGATGATCCATGCCCCGACCGTGCTGTCGGGCGGGGTGGTTACGGCAAGGTTCGACTGGCTGCCCGGTCTGGGTCTGAACGCCAATTTCATGCTGGACGGTCTGGGATTCCTGTTTGCAACGCTGATCCTGGGGATCGGCATGCTGATCATCCTCTATGCCCGGTTCTATCTGTCGCGGCATGACCCGATGGGGCAGTTCTATACCTATCTGCTGCTCTTCCAAGGCGCGATGGTGGGCATCGTCCTGTCCGACAACATCCTGCTTTTGCTGGTGTTCTGGGAGCTGACCTCGCTCAGTTCCTTCCTGCTGATCGGCTATTGGAAACACCTGCCCGAAGGCCGCCAGGGTGCGCGCATGGCGCTGGCTGTGACCGGGTCGGGCGGGCTGGCGATGATCGCGGGCATGTTGATCCTGGGCCATATCGCCGGGTCCTATGACCTGAGCGTGATCCTGCAACACAAGGAGGCGATCCAGGCCTCGCCGCTCTATCTGCCGGCGCTGATCCTGATCCTGTTGGGCTGTTTCACCAAATCGGCGCAGTTCCCGTTCCATTTCTGGCTGCCGCACGCGATGGCGGCGCCGACGCCGGTATCGGCCTATCTGCACTCGGCCACCATGGTGAAGGCGGGGCTGTTCCTGATGGCGCGCATGTGGCCGGTGCTGGCGGGCACGCCCGAGTGGTTCTATATCGTGGCCACCACCGGTCTGGTGACGATGGTGGTGGGCGCGGTCATCGCGCTGTTCAAGGACGATCTCAAGGCGCTGCTGGCCTTTTCGACTGTCAGCCACCTGGGGCTGATCACCATGCTGTTGGGCTTTGGCACCAAGGTCGCGGCGGTGGCGGCGGTGTTTCACATCATCAACCACGCCACCTTCAAGGCCGCCCTGTTCATGAGCGCCGGGATCATCGACCACGAGACCGGCACCCGCGACATCAAGCTGCTCGGCGGTTTGCGCCGGCTGATGCCGATTACCTTTGGCATCGCGCTGATCGCGGCCCTGTCGATGGCCGGCATTCCGCCGCTCAACGGATTCCTCAGCAAGGAGATGATGCTGGAAGAGACGTTCCACATCGTCTGGCTGGACAGTCATGTGGTGGTGCCTGCGCTGGCGGTTTTCGCGGCGCTGTTCTCGGCGGCCTATTCCTTTCGCTATATCGCGCATGTGTTCCTGGGGCCCGAGCGCGAGAGCTATCCGCAGAACCCGCATGATCCCGGTCCGGGCCTGTGGCTGTCGCCCGCCCTGCTGGTGGTGCTGGTGGTGATCATCGGCCTGAATTCCGCCACCGTGGCGGGACCGCTGGTCAAGGCCGCAGCCGGGGCAGTCATCGGGGGCGAATTGCCCTATTTCAAGCTCAAGCTCTGGCATGGGTTCACGCCCGCGCTCTACATGTCCATCGTGGCGGTGCTGGGCGGCCTGCTGCTTTTGGCGCTGCACCGGCATCTGGAGCGGTTCTGGAACGCCCTGCCCCGACCCGAGGCAAAGGTCATCTTTGATGCGGTGATCGACGCGCTGACCACGCTGTCGCGCCTTGTAACCGACGGGCTGCACAACGGTGTCATCAGCCGCTATGCCGCCATCATGGTCGCCTTTACCGTGGGCATCGGCTATTACGCCTATGCCTCGGGCAGCATGGGTGCACCGACCCGTGTGCCGCTACCCGCACCGATCCTGCCGATCATCGGCTGGGTATGCCTGGTGGGCGCAACACTGGCGATCATGTGGTTCCACCGCAATCGCCTGCTGTCGCTGGTGCTGATCGGGGTCGTCGGCCTGATCGTGTCGATGGCGTTCAACTATCTCTCGGCCCCCGACCTGGCGCTGACCCAGATCTCGGTCGAGGTGGTGACGATGATCCTGCTGCTGCTCTCGCTAAACTTCATGCCGACGGAAACGCCGGTGGACAGCACCAATGGGCGCAAGCTGCGCGATGCGGCGATCTCGATCGTCGCGGGCATCGGCGCGGGCGGACTGATCTATGCGCTGATGCTGCGCGATTTCGCCTTTCCGACGATTTCCGAGTTCCACCTGGCCAATTCCTACAAGGGCGGTGGCGGCACCAATGTGGTCAACGTGATCCTGGTGGATTTCCGGGGCTTTGATACCTTTGGCGAGATCATCGTGCTGGGCATCGCGGCGCTGGTGATCTTTGCCCTGACCGAAAGCGTGCTGGCCACCAAGGTGCGGGCCTATCTGCTCAATCGCAAGCCGCACTGGCCGCAATCGGGGGATGCGCATCCGCTGATGATGGTGGTGGTGACCCGCGTGATGATGCCCATCGCGCTGATGGTGGGGGCCTATATCTTCTTCCGGGGTCACAATCAGCCGGGCGGCGGTTTCATCGCCGGTCTGGTGGTCGCCATCGCCTTCTTGATGCAATACATGGCCAGCGGTTTTACTTGGGCGGCCGAGCGGCAGCGGTTCTATTACCATGCCACCATCGGCTGGGGCGTGCTGATCGCGGCGGCCACCGGTCTGGGCGCCTGGTTCAACGACATGCCCTTCCTGACCAGCGATTTCGGCTATCTGCACTGGCCGCCACTGGAAGAGTTCGAATGGGCCACCGCGATGCTGTTTGACACCGGCGTCTTCCTGGCGGTGCTGGGCGCGGTGATGCTGACGCTGGAAAGCCTGTCGCGCTTTGCCTGGCAGCCGGGGATGACCCAGGAATTCCCGATGGATATCAACCCCGCGCGCGAGGCGCTGCGCCAGTTCGTCGAGGAGACCAAGCAGAAGATGGCCGAACAGGGAAAGACCATAGACTCGGAAAAGGGGGCCTGAGATGGAAGCGCTTCTTGCATCCGCCGTGGGCGTTCTGACCGCCGCCGGCATTTTCCTGATCCTGCGCCGGCGCACCTTTCCGGTGATCCTGGGTCTGTCGCTGCTGACCTATGCGGTCAACGCTTTCCTGTTCGCCACCGGGCGGCTGGCGCTGAACGCGCCGCCGGTGCTGAACAAGTACAAGGAGGTCGCCTATACCGATCCGTTGCCGCAGGCGCTGGTGCTGACGGCCATCGTGATCTCGTTCGGGATGACGGCGGTGATCGTGATGATCGCGCTCAGCGCCTATCTGTCGTCGCGCGATGACCGCATCGACATGAGCGCGCAGGACAGTGTCGACGCGGCGGGAGAGGACGCATGAACCACTGGATCATCGCCCCCATCGTGCTGCCGGCACTGCTGGCGCCCTTCATCATCATGGTGCTGCGCTATCACCTTGATTTGCAGCGCATCTTTTCGGTCGCAGGCACCGTCGGCCTGGTCGGTATCGCGTTGACGCTGACCGCGCAGGCCTCGACCGGCGTTGTTCAAGTCTATGAGTTGGGGAACTGGCCCGCGCCCTTTGGTATCGTGCTGGTGCTCGACCGGATGTCGGCGCTGTTCGTGCTGCTGACATCTCTGCTGGCACTGGTCGTGGTGCTTTATGCGATGGGATCGGGCTGGGACAAACGCGGGCGGCATTTCCACCCGCTGTTCCAGTTCCAGCTGATGGGGGTTTGCGGTGCCTTTCTGACCGGCGACGCCTTCAACCTGTTTGTGTTCTTCGAGGTGTTGCTGATCGCCTCTTACGGGCTGATGACCCATGGCGGCGGTGCGGTGCGGCTTAAGGCCGGGGTGCAATATGTCACCTATAACCTGCTTGGCTCCACCCTGTTCCTGTTCGCGCTCGGTACGCTTTACGCGGTGACCGGCACGCTGAACATGGCCGATCTGGCGGTGCGGGTGGCCGAGTTGCCACCCGAGGATACCGCCCTGCTGCGCGTTGGGGCTGTCCTTCTGCTCCTGGTGTTCTGCATCAAGGCCGCGGTGCTGCCGCTGCATTTCTGGCTGCCGGCCAGCTATGCCAATGCACCGCTGCCGGTGGCGGCATTGTTTGCGATCATGACCAAGGTCGGCGCCTATGCCATCCTGCGCATGTATACGCTGGTCTTTGGCCCCGATCTGGCGATTGCCGAGGGGCTGGCGGGCGCCTGGCTGCTGCCCGCTGCTCTGGTCACGCTCGCGGTGGGCGCGATCGGTATCCTGGGCACCCAGCATATTGCCCGCATGGCGGCCTTTGGCGCCATCGCCTCGATGGGCACATTGTTGATCGCGGTCTCGCTGTTCACCCCGCAGGCCACGGCGGCGGCGCTGTATTACGCGGTGCATTCGACCCTGGCGGCGGCGCTGCTGTTCCTGGTCGCCGATCTGGTGATGGAGCGTCAGGGCGGACGCATCGACGGCATGCCGCCGATGGCGCAATCGGGGCTGATCGCGGTGCTGTTCTTTATCGGTTCGATCGCGCTGGCCGGGATGCCACCACTGTCGGGCTTTGTCGGCAAGCTGCTGGTGATGGACGCCGCGCGCGACGCGGGAGATTTCGCCGCGATCTGGGCGGTGATCCTGATCAGCTCCTTCGTCACCATCGTCGGTCTGGCGCGGGCGGGGTCGCTGATCTTCTGGCAGAGCCATGACGAGCGTCACAACACCGAGCCGGACCCGGAAAACGAGGACGAGGTGATCCACCAACCCGCGCCCGAACCGATGCCCGGCCTGACCTTTGCCGCCGTGTTCGGCCTGGTGGCCGGTCTGGCGGCGGTCACCCTCTTTGCCGGGCCGATGATGGACTATACCCGCGCCACCGCGGAACAGCTTTATGCGCCGCAAGGGTATATCGACGCCGTGCTGACGGGAGATGAAGAATGAAGCTCTTGCGCCGCATCTTTCCACACCCGCATCTGACGCTGCTGTTGACGCTGGTCTGGGTGCTGCTGGCCAACGCGCCCTCGCTCAACTCGGTGCTGTTCGGGCTGATCCTGGGGATCGTGATCCCCTTCATCACCCAGCCCTATTGGCCGGACCGACCCAAACTGCGCAACTGGCCGATGGTGGTGGAATACATTCTGGTCGTGCTGTGGGATATCGTGGTGGCCAATGTCACCGTTGCCGGCATCATCCTGTTCAAGCGCGACGCCGACCGCAAACCGGCCTGGATCTCGATCCCGCTGGAACTGCGCAGCCCCGAGGCGATCACCGTTCTGGCGGGCACCATCACCATGACCCCCGGTACCGTCAGCTGCGACCTGTCCGAGCGCGGCCTGAACCTGCTGGTGCATTGCCTGGACGCGCCCGACCCCGACGCGGTGCGCGACGAGATCAAGCACCGCTATGAACGCCGCCTGAAGGAGATTTTCGAATGATCCTGACCTATGCGATCTATTTCACTTTTGCCTGTTTCGGCGCGGCGATCATGATGTGCCTGTGGCGGATCATTACCGCCGACGGGGTCGGTACACGGGTGCTGGCGCTGGATACGATGGTGATCAACACCATCGCGCTGATGATCCTTTATGGCCTGGCCATCGGCAGCGAGATCTTCTTCGAGGCGGCCATGATCATCGCCATGCTGGGTTTTGTTTCAACCGTGGCCTATGCGCGCTTCATGCTGCGCGGCAATATCATCGAGTGAGGGCAGGATGGAACAAATCTGGGAAATCGTCATCGCCTTCTTCCTGATCGTGTCGGGCGTGTTCGGCTTTGTCGGCTCGTTCGGGATGATCAAGCTCAAGGACCCGATGTCGCGCCTGCACGCGCCGACCAAGGCCACCACGTTGGGGGTGGGCGGGGTCCTGATCGCCTCGATCCTGCATTCTCTGACGCTCGAGGATCACATCTCGCTGCATGAATTGCTGATCACGCTGTTTCTGTTCCTGACGGCGCCGGTCACGGCGCTGTTCATTGCAAAATGGCACATTCACCGGCATGAAACGCCCGAGACCCTGCCGCCCACCGGCGGGGATGGCAGATGGGCCACCCATGCGGTTGCCCCCGACAACGACACACCAGAGCATACGGCCAACTGACAACATGCACATACCGCCCCTGCCCCGCACCCGTGACCTTGTACTGATCGGCGGGGGTCACACCCATGCGCTGGTGCTGCGCAAATGGGGGATGCTGCCACTGGCCGGTACCCGGGTGACGGTGATCAATCCCGGCCCCACCGCGCCCTATTCCGGCATGCTGCCCGGTTTCGTCGCCGGACACTATGACCGCGCGGCGCTGGATATCGACCTGGTGCAACTGGCGCGCTTCGCGGGCGCGCGGGTGGTGCTGGGCGCGGTCCAGGGAATCGACCTCGACCGGCGCGAGATACATGTGCCGGGGCGTCCGCCGGTCGGCTTTGACGTGGCCTCGATCAATGTCGGCATCACCTCGGCCATGCCCGAGATGGAGGGTTTTGCCGATCACGCGGTTCCGGCCAAACCGCTGGGCCCCTTCGCCGCCCGCTGGGCGGCCTATCTGGCGGGCACCGGCCCGGCGCGTGTGGCGGTGATCGGGGGCGGGGTGGCGGGGGCCGAACTGGTCATGGCCATGACCCATGCCCTGCGCAGCCGGGGTCGCGCGGCTCAGGTCACGCTGATCGACCGCGCGCGGGTGCTGGCGGGTCTCGGCCCGCGCGCCACCCAACGCATCCGGCAAGCTATGGAGGGGCTGGGCGTGACCCTGGTCGAAGGGGTCGAGATTGCCCGGATCACCGCCAAAGCGGTCGAACTGGCGGATGGCCGCCGGATCGAGGCCGATTTCGTGACCGGCGCCGCCGGCGCGCGCGCCTATCCCTGGCTGACCGAGACCGGGCTCGACACCGTCGATGGGTTCATCTCGGTCGATGCCTGCCTGCGCTCGAGCGATCCGATGGTGTTCGCCGCCGGAGATTGCGCGCATCTGACCGACAATCCGCGCCCCAAGGCCGGGGTCTATGCCGTGCGCGAGGCGCCGGTTCTCTATGACAACCTGCGCGCGGCGCTGGGGGCCGGGCATCCGCGCCCCTATTGCCCGCAATCCGATTACCTCAAGCTGATCTCGTTGGGCGGCAAATCCGCCCTGGCCGAGAAATGGGGCCGTGTCTTTGCGGGGCCCGCCATGTGGCGATGGAAGGACCGGATCGACCGGACCTTCATGGACCGCTTCCGCGAGCTGCCGCAGATGGGCCAGCCCGCCCTGCCCGAGCTTCACAGCGCCGGGCTGAGCGAGGCGCTGGGGGACAAGCCACTTTGCGGCGGTTGCGGCGCCAAGGTCGGGCGCTCTGCGTTGCGCGCGGCGCTGGCGCCACTACCGGGCGCGATACGCAACGATATCACCCCGCTGCCCGGCGACGACGCGGCGCTGCTGTCAACCGGCGGTGTCCGGCAGGTGATGACCTCGGACCACCTGCGCGCGCTGGTCGAGGATCCGGTGCTGATGACCCGCATCGCCGCCCATCACGCGCTGGGCGATATCTGGGCCATGGGGGCAGAGCCGCAGGCGGCCACCGCAACGGTGATCCTGCCGCGCCTGTCGCCCGAGTTGCAACAGCGCAGCCTGACCGAGATCATGGCCGCTGCAACCGAGGTGATGCGCGCCGCCGGGGCCGAGATCGTCGGCGGCCACAGCTCGGTCGGGGACGAGTTGACCATCGGTTTCACCCTGACGGGCCTTTGTGCACAAGACCCAATCACTCTAGCGGGTGGAAGACCCGGAGATGTCCTGATCCTGACCAAACCACTGGGCAGCGGTATTGTGATGGCCGCCGAGATGGCGGGCCAGGCGCCAGGCACCGATGTAGCCGCAGCTTATGCCCATATGACCACAGACCAGGGAGCCGCCGCGCGAATACTGACCACGGCCCGTGCGATGACCGATGTAACGGGCTTCGGCCTGGCCGGTCACCTGCACGGCATATGCGAGGCCTCGGGTACCGGGGCCGAGATCGCCCTCGACGCGGTGCCGCTGATGGCGGGCGCGCTGGCCCTGTCCGAGGCGGGTCACCGCTCGTCCATCTTCGCCGATAACCGGATGCTGGTGCCGGAATTGCCCGCCACCGGCGCGGCGGCGCTGCTCTTTGATCCGCAAACCGCGGGCGGTCTGTTGGCCGCTGTCGCCCCCGATCAGGCCCAAACGTGTCTCGCAGCATTGATCAAAGCAGGTTACCCCGCCGCCCGGATCGGGACACTCACCGAAAAGCCCGGCCTGCGCCTCGCCCGTTGACGGGGGGCCAGCCCCCCGCCGCCCGTTCCGGGCGCCTCCCCCCGGAGTATTTCCAACCAGAAAGAAGCAGCAGGCCACACCCCTTCATTTCGCCCCAAAATACTCCGGGGGAGTCGCGGCCCGCCGCGACGGGGGCAGCGCCCCCTCGCGCAGCACTCAGAGGTTATCCAGCGCTGCGGCCACCTGTTCCGCCAGCGCATCAATGCCTGCATGGTCGAGTATGTCGGACCGCAGGCACGCCGCAACCTGCACCGCATGGCTGGCGCGGGATTTACGGTAAGCCGGGTCGTAATGCTGCTCCATCAGGGCACGGGTGACCCTGTGTTTGTCACCTGCCGCGACCAGGGCCAGCCACCCCTCGACAACCGCATGCCCCCGGTGATAGCGCAGCGGGTCGAGCCGGGCACTCAAAGTCTCGGCATCCGACAGGATATCGTCATAGGCAGCGGTCAGATACGCGGTGCGGGCGGCGACCGGCGCCTCGATCTCGATCCGGGGCGCGGCGCAGAGCGCGGCCCAGAGGCTGGGCGGCAGGATGCGTTCGCCAATCTTGGAGCTTTCCGCCTCGACCACCACCGGGCGCGCGGTGTCGAGGGCGCAAAGTTTCCCTGCCAGCGCCGATTCGAACGCCTTCTGCCCGGGTTGGCCGCCGGGACGCGCCCCCAGCAGCGAACCGCGATGATTGGCCAGCCCTTCGAGGTCCAGCATCTGGACGCCCAGCGCGGGCAAGCGGGCCAGGATCTCGGTCTTGGCGGTGCCGGTGAACCCGTCGAGCGCCACCAGCCTGTGCGGCAGCGGATCGTCGTAGAGGTACCGGTTCACCAACCGGCGATAGCTGCGGTACCCGCCCGAGACCACCTCGGCCCGCCAGCCGATCTGTTGCAGCATCCAGGTGAACGAGCCGGACCGCTGCCCGCCCCGCCAGCAATAGACCAGCGGCCGCCAGTTGCCCGCGTGATGACTGAGGCTCTGCTCCACATGGTTTGCGGCGTTGCGGAACACCAGCGCCGCGCCCAGCTTGCGCGCCAGAAACGGGCTTTGCTGCTTGTAGATGGTGCCGACGCGGGCGCGTTCTTCGTTGTCCAGCACCGGCAGGTTGATGGCGCCGGGCAGATGATCTTCGGCATATTCTGCCGGGCTGCGCACGTCGATGACGGCGTCATAGCCATGCGCATAGAGCTGTGGGAGCGTGGTGAATTCAAGAGCCATGCGCGCGGTGTAGCGCCCTTTGCGGATCAGTAAAAGATCACCCGTCGAAAGGTTCGATCAGTTCGGGTCCGGTGGCGCGGTTCGAATTCACCGCCGGGTCGACGCGGTGATAATCCAGCACATCTTCGGCACCCGGCTGCATCAGCCGGGCGGCACCATGGCCTGCCTCGCCCAGCCAGAGTGGCCAATCATCTGGTTCCAGGATCAGCGGCATCCGGTGATGCAGCTTACCCAGATGATTGTTGGCTGCGGTGGTGACGATGGCGCAGGTGGGCTGGCGCGCGCCCTCGGGTCCCCAGTCCTGCCAGATCCCGGCAAAGGCGATCGGCGCACCGTCGCGGCGGTGGATGTACCATGGCAGGCGCACGTCCCCGCCCGGTCGCGTCCATTCATAGAAACCGGTGGCCGGGATCAGACAGCGCCGCTGGCGACAAGCGGCGCGGAAAGCGGGTTTGTCGGCCAGCGTCTCGGCGCGGGCATTGATCAGCAGCGGGCCGTCGGTTTCGGTCTTGTACCACTGCGGCAGGAAGCCCCAACGCATCGCCAACAGGGTCCGCCCGCCCGGCCCCGCCCGCACCACATGCACCGGGTTGGTCGGGCAGATATTGTAGTTCGGCACCAATGGCAGGTCATTGGCCGGCTGCGCCTGGAACAGGCGCGCCATGGCATCGCTGGGCAGGGTGTTGGCGATCCGTCCGCACATGGCGGCAGGTTACGAGGCCGCCTGCACCTTGGCCAGCACCTCTTGCACCTGAGCCTCGGCAATCTGCCAGGCCGGCAGTGCTTCGATCGCCGCGATCCAGCGGTGAACATTGGCAAAGCCGTCCAGCGGATACTGGCACTGCGCGCGCAGGCTGAGGATGCAGGCGACCGAGATATCGGCCAGCGTCACCCCGTCGCCAACCAGCCAGTCACGCCCGGCCAGATGAGCGTCGAGAACGGCCCCGTATCTGGCGGTCTGCGTGGTGGCGGCTTCCAGATCGGCATCCATCTGGCCAAAGATATGGCGGCTGATGAACGGCGAGAGCGCAGGCGTCCAATGCGCGGTCTCCCAGAACTGCCAGCGCAGGATATCATAGCGGATGTCGGATTTCGGCCAGAGGGTGGTCTCGGCCTCGGCACAGAGCCGCGCCATGATGGCGTTCGATTCCCAGAGCGTGCCGCCGTCTTCATATTCGAGCACCGGCACCTTGGCATTTGGGTTGAGGGCAACAAATCCCGGGGCGTGCTGCTCGTCGGTGGCAAGATTGACCAATTCCAGCGGCAGGTTCAGACCCAGATGGGCGTTGACCACAAGCACCTTGCGAGAGTTCGGGGACGGAGGAAAGACATGCAGTTTCATGGGGCACCCATTATTTAACCATTTCGTTAATTATATGATCTTCCTGCCCTGCGTCAACCCGTGTGTCCAAGGCCGCGGCGGTTGCGGCCCCGCGCCTTGCACCCTAAACCTGTGCTCATCTTGTAACGGAGACAGCTCAAGGTGCAGAACGACATCTCTCAGGCACAGCGCGCCGTCCAAGGCGGCGACTTCCGCACCGCTCAACGACTGGCCCGCAAGGGGCTGAAAGCCGACAAGACGCATCCCGGCTGGATGAACATCGCCGGGATCGCCGAATGCGGCCTGGGCCGGCACAAGGCCGGGCTGCCGCATTTCCAGCTGGCGCTGAAGCTTGCCCCCGATTTCCATGACGCCCGGCGCAATCTGGCACAGACGTTGGTGCTGTTGGGACGCACGGACGAGGCCGACATGCACCTGAGACAGCTGACCGATGCGAACCCGCAGGACGCCGGGGCCTGGGCGCTGCTGGCGCAGGTTGGAATGGCACGGGGCGATGACGTGGCAGCGAAGGCTGCGGTCGACCGCGTGATCGCGCTGTATCCCGGTCAGGCGCACGGGTATCTGCTCAGGGCGCGGTTGTTGGGGCAAACGGGTGACGAGATGGGGGCACTGGCCGATCTCGAACGCGCGGCAGAGCTTGAGCCGGGCAATGTCGAGGCGCTGATCGCGCTGTCGCTGCCACTGGCGCGGGCCGACCGGCCCGATGCGGCCCGCACGGTGGCGGAACGGGCGGTGGCGCTGGCCCCGGGTCATGTTCCGGCTCGGCTGGCGCTGGCAATGCGGCTGGTGGAACAGGGTCAGACCGAGGCCGCCAAGGAACAGTACCGGGCGGTGCTGGAGATCACGCCGGGACAGCCTGAGGCGCTGGAGCAACTGGCGCAGATCAATTCGGGCGCGGAAAACGCCGCGTTGATCCCACAGGCGTTGGCGGCGCTGAAGGCCGCCGATGACAGCGGCCCGGCCAAGGGGCAGTTGCATTTCGCACTGGCCCGGATCGCCGCACAAGCGGGCGACGAGGACGGGTTTGCCAAACACCTGACCCGCGCCAATGCAGCGATGGCGCGGTTGATGCCCTATGACGCCGGGGCCGACACCCGGCTGAGCGAGGCGCTGATGGCGCGGTTCGTGCCGGGCGCGGACCGTGACGGGTCGGGCGATGGTGTGGCACCGGTCTATGTGCTGGGCCTGCCGCGATCCGGCACCTCTCTGACCGAGGCAATGCTGGGCGCGCATCCGGCGGTACATCCGCTGGGCGAGCGCATCGCGCCGGGTCGGCTGCTGGCCCCCTTGATCAACGGCAACCTGCCATTCGATGAACAGGCGCGCGCCACCTTCCGCAAAGGTGAGGCCGAGAGCCTGCCCGCCCTGCCCGACGGCACCCGGTTCTATACCGACAAGATGCCCGAGAACTATCGGCTGGTGGGGTTCCTGCTGACGGCGCGGGCGGATGCGCGGGTGATCCACCTGCGGCGCGACCCGCGCGATGTGGCGCTGTCGCTGTGGCAGGCGCATCTGGCGGGATCGGCGCTGAACTATGCCTATGACCTGCGGGCCATGGCGCATCGGTTCAACCAGTATGCCCGGATGATGGCGCATTGGCATGCGGAGTTCCCGGGCCGCATCCTGGATCTGGCTTACGAGGATCTGGTGGCGGATGTAGAGGGCGCCAGCCACCGGCTGGCCGCACATCTGGGGCTGGACTGGGTGCCCGAAATGGCGCGACCCGATCAGGCGGCAGGCCAGGTGCTGACACTCAGCGCAAACCAGTTGCGCCAGCCGGTGCACACCCGCTCGGTCGGCAAATGGCGCAAGCATGAGGCCATGCTTGCGCCATTCATCGCAGGTCTCGACCCCGGGCTCTGGCCCGAGTTGGGCCAGGCCAGAGTCTGACGGTCACTTCTTGACGATGCGCCCATCCACATAGGGCTGATAAGGCGCGTTGGCGGCAAGGTATTCCGCTGTCACATCGGCCAGATCGGGACCGTAGTCATAGGCGTTCTTGTCGTCGCCCGAGAACATCGCATAGCCGTCACCGCCATTGCGGACATAGTTGTTGGTCACAACCATGTAGGTCGCGGCCGGATCGAGAGGCACAAAACCGTCCTCGCTGGCGACCATGACCTCGACAATGCGGCTGCCGGCAGGCTGCGCGCTGTCCCAGGCATAGGTCAGGCCCGAGACCTGCGGAAAGCGACCCGCGCCCTCTTCAACCTGGCTGACGCCGTTCTCCAGCGCCTCGACGATCAGGGCGCCGGTCGCCTCGAAGGTCGACAGCGTGTTCTGGAACGGCAGTACCGTCAGCACCTCGCCCATGGTCACGTCACCCGCGTCAATCGAGGCGCGCAGCCCGCCCGAATTGGCGATGGCGATGGTGACGCCCTGATCGGCGACGCGATCCAGCATGGCGTCAGCCACCAGATTGCCCATCTGGCATTCCTGCACCCGACAGACATCGCGGTTGCCCTCGATGGGCGCGGCGGCATTGGCGACCACCTTGTTGCGGATCTCCTCCAGCGGCACCGCCAGTTCCTGGATGCGGGCGACGGTAGCGGCGTCCTCGGACACAGCGGCGTCCATGATCAGCGGCTCGCCCACCGCCTCGGTCACATTGCCCGCATCGTCAAAGGTGACGTTCAGCTCGCCCAGGAACTTGCCATAGGCATAGGCCTGAACGATCTGCACTCCGTTGACCACGGTGGGATAGGGGCCCGACGCCTTGTCCGAGACATTCGACAGGTAGGTGTTGGAATGACCACCCACGATCACGTCGACGCCGGTCGTTTCCGCCGCGACCCGCTGGTCGGTGCCATAGCCCGAATGGCTGAGGACGATGATCTTGTTCACGCCCTCGGCGGTCAGCCGGTCAACCTCGGCCTGCACGGCAGGCACCGGGTCCGAGAACGAGATATTCGGGCCGGGGCTGGCCAGTTCATGGGTATCCTCGGGCGTCAGGCCGATCAGGCCGATCTTTTCGCCACCCTTCTCGATCACCGTCGATTTCAACAGCTTGGTGGCCAGCAGCTCCTCGCCGCTGAAATCGGCATTGGACATCAGGACCGGAAAGCCCACCGCATCCATGAAGCCGCGCAGCACCTCGGGGCCGTCGTCGAATTCGTGGTTGCCCACGGTCATCGCGTCATAGCCGAGCTTGTTCATGAACTCGGCCGCAACCTTGCCCTTGTAATAGGTATAGAACAGCGTCCCCTGGAACTGGTCGCCGCCATCGACAAGGATGGAATTGCCGGCGCGGGCGCGGGCGGCTTCGATCGCGGTCACCAGGCGGGCGGTGCCCCCGAAACACTTGCCTTCGGTATTCTCTTCGGGCTTGCACCCGCTGTCATATTTGCTGATCGGTTCGAACCGGGCGTGGAAATCGTTGGTATGCAGAATGGTCAGCTTATATTCGGCGGCGGCCATGCCGGCCGTCAGGCCCAGCGCCGCGACCGAAGTCATGAAACGGGTGAACATGCTATCAACTCCCTGTTGTTATTGCGCGTGATGGTGCGCGCGGAATTGAGCGGAGTCAAAGGTCTCGTGAGGGAAATCGCGCTTGATTCCTCCCCCTGCCCAAGGCATCACCGGGCCATGCTGATCTACAAGATTTTCCGGGCCGACGAATGGGCGGCGCTGACATGTGACGGCCAGAGCGCCGGGGCACCGGTGGACCTAGCCGACGGGTTCGTGCATTTCTCGACCGCCCAGCAGGCGGCGGAAACGGCAGCCAAGCATTTTGCCGGGGCCGAGGGGCTGGTCTTGCTGGCCTGCGAAGCGGATGCCATGGGCGAGGCACTGAAATGGGAAGTGTCGCGCGGCGGTGCCCTCTTTCCGCATCTTTACCGCGAATTGCGGCTGTCGGATGTGGTCTGGTCGCAGACGCTGCCGCTGGTGGATGGCATGCATCAATTCCCGCAGGAGATGACATGACAGGTTACATCGACCCCGACCGCGCCCAGTTCGAGGCGTTCAAGTCGCTGGACCGCGACCATCCCATCGAGATGCTGAACCTTGTCAGGTTCCGCGACCACGCCGCCTATCCCGAGGGCCACGCGCTGGCCGGCGCCGGGCTGAGCGGGGCCGAGGCCTATCGCAATTATGGCCGCGAGACCGCGCCGATCATCGCGCGGCTGGGCGCCTCGATCGTCTGGCGCGGCGCGTTTCAGACCGTGCTGATCGGCCCCGGCGACGAGGTCTGGGACGAGATGTTCATCGCCCGCTACCCCAATGCCCATGCGTTTCTGGAGATGGTGACCGATCCCGCCTATCGGCAGGCGGTGGTTCACCGGCAGGCAGCTGTCGAAACCTCGCGCCTGATCCGCACCAAACCCGGCACAGGGGGCACAAGCTTCGGATGAAGATGATCGAGAAACTGGGGCTGGCGGCCCTGCACCGGCTGGACCCGGAAACCGCGCATGGCCTGTCGATCAAGGCGCTGCAGGCGGGGCTGGTACCCCTGCCCGGCCCGGTGACCTCGCCCCGGCTGCGCACGCGGATGGCGGGGCTCGATCTGCCCAACCCGGTGGGGCTGGCGGCTGGGTTCGACAAGAATGCCGAGGCACTGGCGCCACTCTCGCGGGCAGGCTTCGGGTTTATCGAGGTGGGGGCAGCAACGCCGCGCCCGCAGCCGGGCAACCCGCGCCCGCGCCTGTTTCGCCTGACCGAGGACCGCGCCGCGATCAACCGGTTCGGCTTCAACAACCAAGGGATGGAGGCGATTGCCGCGCGACTGGCAAAGCGCCCCCGCGACGCGGTGATCGGTCTCAATCTGGGGGCGAACAAGGACAGCACCGACCGGCCCGGCGATTTCGCCCGCGTGCTGGCGCATTGCGCGGCGCATCTGGATTTTGCCACCGTGAACGTGAGCTCTCCCAACACCGAGAAACTGCGCGACCTGCAAGGGCGCGCGGCGCTGACGGCGCTGCTCTCGGGCGTGATCGAGACCCGCGATGCGCTGGCGCGACCGATCCCGGTGTTCCTGAAAATCGCGCCGGACCTGAGCGAGGACGAGATCGCCGATATCGCCGCCGTGGCGCGTGATACGGGTGTGGATGCGGTGATTGCCACCAACACCACCCTGTCGCGCGAGGGGCTGCACAGCACCCACAAGGATGAGGCGGGCGGGCTGTCGGGCGCGCCGCTGTTTGACAAATCGACCCGAGTACTGGCGCGGCTGTCGGCGCTGACTGGCGGCGAGATCCCGTTGATCGGCGTCGGCGGCATCAGCAATGCCGAACAAGCCTATGCCAAGATCCGCGCCGGCGCCTCGGCGGTGCAGTTCTATACCGCGATGGTCTACGGCGGTGTCGCGCTGGCAGCTGAGATCGCGCGCGGGCTTGATGCGCTTTTGGCGCGCGACGGCTTCGCCTCGGTCGCCGAGGCGGTGGGAACCGGAAGAAAGGACTGGCTGTGATCGAATACTGGCATAATCCGCGTTGTTCCAAGTCGCGGCAGGGTCTGGCGCTGCTGGAAAAACGCGGCGCCGAGGTGCAGGTGCGTCGCTATCTGGAGCAGGCGCCCAGCCTTGAGGAGTTGCAGGCCGCGCAGGCGGCGCTGGGGGTTGCGGCCATCGACATGATGCGCACGGGCGAGGCGCGGTTCAAGGAACTGGGTCTCAGCAAGAGCGACCCCGACGAGGTTCTGCTGGCCGCCATGGCGGAAAACCCGGTGCTGATCGAACGGCCGCTGGCAATCAAGGGCCATCGGGCGGTGATCGGGCGCCCGCCCGAGGATATGCTCAGCCTGTTGGACTGACCGCCGCGCGCTCCAGCGCCGGATAGCGCAGGCCCAGCGTGATGCCGCGCGCGATGAAGGAAATCGTCAGCGCCATCCACAGGCCGTGATTGCCGTAGGGCTCGATCAGCAACCAGACGGCGGCGAAGTAGATCGCCGCCGAGAGCGCCATCATGTTGCGCATGTCGGCCGAGCGGGTGGCGCCGATAAAGATGCCATCGAACATCACCAGTGCCAGGATCAAGAGCGGCGCCGCCACCATCCAGGCCAGATAGCCGCGCGCCGCCAGTTGCACGCTCGGATCCTTGGTCATCACGTCGATCAGCCAGGGCCCGAGCGCCCAGAACACCACCGCCAGCAACAGAGCCAGCACCAGTCCCCAGAGGCTGGTCATCCATGCCGCGCGCCTGAGCCGGGCCACCGCACCGGCGCCAAAGGCCTGCCCCACCAGCGACTCGGCGGCAAAGGCAAAGCCGTCCAACGCATAGCCGGTGATATGGATGAATTGCAGCAAGACCTGGTTGGCCGCCAGCGTCACATCGCCGAACCGCCCGCCGAGCAACAGGAAGCTGACAAAGATCGCCTGAAGCAGCATCGAGCGGATCAGGATATCGGTGTTGACCACCGCCATGCGGCGCAGGCGGGCGGCCTCGAACACCCGCGCCCAGTCGCGCCAGCGCGGGTTCAGAAAAGCATCGCGGCAGAGCCAGAGGCCAAAGGCGAGCCCGGTCCACTCGGCCAGGAAAGTGGCAAAGGCAACCCCGTTCACCCCCCAGCCGAGACCAAGCACGAACCACAGGTCGAGCCCCATGTTGAGCCCGTTCATCCACAGTTGCAGCACCAGCACCGCCCGTGTGCGCTCCAGCGCGATCAGCCAGCCGGTTATGCCGTAGATGGCGATGGCGGCGGGGGCCGACCAGATGCGGATGGACATGTAGCCGCGCGCCAGCGTCTCGACCTCGGCGCTGGCCGGGCTGAGGGCCAACGCGCCCCAATAGATCGGCAGTTGCAGCAGAATCAGTGCGACTCCACCTGCCACACCGATCATCAGCGAGCGGGTCAGCAGGGCGGCAACCTCGCCCTCTTGCCCTGCCCCATGGGCCTGCGCCGTCAAGCCGGCAGTGCCCATGCGCAGAAAGCCAAAGATCCAGTAGATCGCCGACAGGATGATCGCGCCGACGCCAACGGCGGCGATGGGTGCGGCCTGGGGGATCTGCCCCACCACGGCGGTATCCACCGCGCCAAGGATCGGCACGGTCATGTTGGCCAGCATGATCGGAACGGCGATCTTCAGAACCCGCTGATGCGTGATCGGGGCCGCGTCGGACATGTACCGCTCAGCTTTCGGGTTTGGGATCCTGCGGCATCAGGAAATGCCCGGTCCCCTGCGCATAAAGCTTGTCGTGGTGGTCCTGCCATGCCTCGACCCGGACCGAGGCATAGCGCCGCCCGGCGCGGCTGATATAGGCGCGCGCATAGGCGTCGCGCGGCAGGCCCGAGCGCAGGTAGTCGATGGTAAAGTCGATGGTCTTGGGAAAGCGCATATTCTCGTCGGTCAGAATATCCTCGGGCGCCAGGTCACCGCTCTCGATCCGTTCGAACAGATGCGCCCAACTGAGGGTGATGATTGCCGTCACCTCGAGAAACGCCGCCGTCACCCCGCCGTGAATGGCGGGCAGGAACGGGTTGCCGATCAGCTTGTCGTCGAAATTCAGCACCCCGGTCAGCTCATCCCCGCGCCGGTCAAAGGTGATGCCCAGAAAGCGGATATAGGGCACGCCGCTGACCAGCGCGTTCAACGCGGCATCGCGGCGCTGCTTGACCACCTGCATCGGTTCGGGACGGGTCCGGGCCATCTCAGCGACCCTCCACAGTAAACGCACCGGCAGCGGTGGCGACGGGACGGTCGGTATCGTCATCGGTGGCCACCGCACGCACAAAGGCCACATTGCGGGTGATATGATGACAGGTCGCACGGGTGGTGATGGTCTGCCCCGGGGTCGCGGCCCGCATGTAGTCGATCCTGAGGTCGATTGTCGCAGTTCCGCCCGGCGCTGCGGGATGACTCATGACTGCGGCGCCGCAGCAGGTATCCAGCATCGCCGACACCGCGCCGCCATGAATGACCCCTGTGCGCGGATCGCCCACCAGATCGGGGTTGTAGGGCATGGAAATCTCGGCCTCGCCCTGACCGATATGGGTCAACTCCAGCCCCAGCGCCTTGGCATGGGGTATCGCCTGGATGAATTGCCGGGCCAGTTTCACCTTGTCTGTCATGCGCTTGCGATCCCGCCTTTGTTCCGCTCCTTTATGAGCAGGCCGCGACACAAAGGGCAAGCCCGGCAGTTGCGCTGGAATTCGCAAGCCCCTAGGTTGCGGGCAAGGAGATTGGACATGCCCGAGACGCGTTTGTCATTCAAGGAGATGTGCGCCGAGTTCGACGTGACCCCGCGCACGCTCAGATATTACGAGTATATCGAACTCCTCCAGCCCGACCGCGAAGGGCGTGCCCGCTATTACGGCGCCCGCGAACGGGCGCGGATGAAGCTGATCATGCGCGGCCGACGCTTTGGATTTGCGCTGGAAGAAATCCGTCAGTGGCTGCTGATCTACGAGGACGAAGGCAACCAGGCGCAGATGACCGCCTTTGTCGAAATGGCCGACCGCCAGATGAACGAATTGCGCCTGCAACAGCAGCAACTGGAAGAAGCCATGAGCGAGTTGCAGCAGCTGCGTGAACAAACCGCCAAAGGCATCAAGTAAACCGCTCCTTGCCGCAAACGTGATCCGGGCGCGCGCGCCGATGGGTTGCCTTTGATCCCTGCCTGGCGCAGGCTGGACCCTGCCCTGCACCTGCCGGCGGGGCCTTTGCGGGAGGATCAGATGCCGAACCCTGCACTCCTTGTGACCCTGATGATCGCGGCCATTGCACTGGCGGCCTGTGATCCCGGTCCAACCGGCTATGGCACCGCGCCTGCGGGCGTCGATCAGGCGCAATGGGACCGCGAGATCGCCGCCCGCCGTCAGGCGCGCAGCGACTTCTACCGCGGGCCACGCGGCGGTGCCACCGGACGCTGATTCCGCAGCTTTACCGTCGGTACCGGCCGCGAAACGCAGCTCGGACGCGGCTTCCGCGGGTAAGGAAATGTCGTCAAAGGTGCCTTCCGCGACTTGATCTTACGTCAGCAAAAAAGTGACGTGACGTTCGGCTTACGTCAACGTCAACTGAATGTTGTAAACGGCGGGCAAGCTGATCACCTCTCTGCCATGACGCCAGCGACGAGAGATTGAGAGAATGACCGAAGACCTGATGACCATCCGCGAAATGTGCGACGCCTATGACGTGACGCCGCGCACGTTGCGGTTCTACGAATCCAAGGAGCTTCTGTTCCCGGTCCGGGAAGGTCAGAAGCGCCTGTTCACCAAACGCGACCGCGCCCGGCTCAAGCTGATCCTGCGTGGCAAACGGTTCGGCTTCAGCCTGGAGCAGATCCGCCAGCTGCTGGACCTCTATCACGTGGGCGACCAGCAGCACATGCAGCTGAACCGCACCTACGAGATCGCCCACGAGCGGCTTGCCGATATGGAAGCGCAGCGCGACGAGCTGACCCAGGCCATCGACGACCTGCGCGAACAGCTGCGCTGGGGCGAGAAGGTGCTTGCCTCGATGAAAGACACCAATAAGGCGGCCGAATAAGCCGCCTGATCCGACACCAGACCCACGACTTCAGGGAGCCATCCATGCCCATCTATACCGCCCCCACCAAGGACACGCAGTTCATCCTGCACGACGTTCTCAAGGTCTCGCAATCCGACACCCCCGGCTATGCCGAACTGGACGCCGATTTCACCGGCGCCGTGCTGGAAGAGGCCGGCAAGATCGCCACGAACGTGCTGCACCCGCTGAACGCGGTGGGCGATACCGAGGGCTGCCGGCTGGAAAACGGCGTGGTCTACACGCCGACTGGGTTCAAGGACGCCTTTGAGCAGGTCAAGGAAGGCGGTTGGACCGGGCTGGACATGCCCGAGCAATATGGCGGCCAGAACATGCCCTATGTGATCGGCACCGCAGTGGGCGAGATGTTCTCGGCCTCGAACCAGGCCTTCACCATGTATCAGGGCCTGACCCATGGCGCCGCCTCGGCGATTCTGGCGCATGGCTCGGACGCGCAGAAGGATACCTATCTGCCCAAGATGGTATCCTGCGAATGGACCGGCACCATGAACCTGACCGAGCCCCATTGCGGCACCGATCTGGGCCTGATGCGCACCAAGGCCGAACCGCAGGCGGACGGTTCCTACAAGATCACCGGGCAGAAGATCTTCATCTCGTCGGGCGATCACGACATGGCCGACAACATCGTGCACCTGGTGCTGGCCAAGATCGTGGGCGGTCCCGAGGGCATCAAGGGCGTGTCGCTGTTCATTGTCCCGAAGTTCATGGTGAACGAGGATGGCAGCCTGGGCGCGCGCAATGCCGTCTCGGTCGGCAAGATCGAGGAAAAGATGGGCATCCACGGCAACTCGACCTGTGTGATGAACTATGACGGCGCCACCGGCTATCTGCTGGGCGAGGAACACAAGGGCATGCGCGCCATGTTCACCATGATGAACGAGGCGCGGCTGGGTGTCGGCATGCAGGGCCTGGCCCAGGCCGATGCCGCGTACCAGAACGCGCTGGAATATGCCAAGGACCGGCTTCAGGGCCGCGACGTGACCGGGGCCAAGAACCCCGACGGCCCGGCCGATCCGCTGATCGTGCACCCCGACATCCGTCGCAACCTGATGGATCAGAAGAGCTTTACCGAGGGCGCCCGCGCCTTCATCCTGTGGGGCGCCACCATGATCGACGCCGCCCATCGCGCAGGCGACAAGGATGCCGATGGGCTGGTGTCGCTGCTGACACCGGTGATCAAGGGCTTCCTGACCGATCAGGGCTATGACATGACCGTGCAGGCGCAGCAGGTCTATGGCGGCCATGGCTACATCGAGGAATGGGGCATGTCGCAATATACCCGCGACGCCCGTATCGCGATGATCTACGAAGGCGCAAACGGCGTGCAGGCGCTGGACCTGGTGGGCCGCAAGCTGGCCCAGGACGGCGGCAAGCACGTGATGGCCTTCTTCGAACTGGTCAAGACCTTCTGCAAGGACAACGCAGGCGAGGACGAAGCCTATGACAAAGGGTTCATCGAACCGCTGAAAGCGGCGTCCAAGGATCTTCAGGCGGCGGGCATGTATTTCATGCAGAACGGCATGAAGAACCCCAACAACGCGCTGTCGGGTTCCTATGACTTCATGCACATGTTCGGCCATGTCTGCCTGGGCCTGATGTGGGCGCAGATGGCCAAGGCCGCCCGCGCCGCGCTGGCTGGCGGCGCCTCGGATACCGCGTTCTATGAGACGAAGATCGCGACCGGGCGCTACTACATGGCCCGCCGCCTGCCCGCCACCGCCATGCACCTGGCCCGCATCCAGACCGGCGCCGAAACGGTCATGGCCCTGGACGCGGCGAACTTCTAAGCTGCCGGGTGGGCAGAGATGCCCACCCACCCCAGCCCGACAGGAGAGCCCGATGCCGAAACGTTTCCGCCTGACCCGCCGCTTCCCGGTTGCGATGACCGAGGACGGCTATCGCAGGCTCAAGAGCTTCTCGCGCGAGGCCGGGCTGGACGAAGGCGAGGCATTGTCCTTTCTGTTCGAGAATTTCAACAGCGTGATCAACGAGGAGAATCTGACCCACCGGCTGCGCCTGTTCAACGCCGAGCTCGACGACCGCAAGCGGTAGAAGGCGCCTTCGGCGAGAGTATTTGCAGCGGAATGAAGACCATGGACGTCCACCCCGCCCTCCGGCCCGACCGCCAGACGGAACGCAGGCGGGACGCGGGGCTTCACTCCGCGCGGTCATCGGCTCTCCAGCCTGTACCGCAGCCGAAAACAGACCAGATTAACCTTAATGCCCGGTAAAGAGGCCCCTGCTTCATTTCGCCGGAAATACTCCACGGGGGTGCGGGGGTGTGAAACCCCCGCCGCGACATTGGCCAAAGGGAGGCTTGGATGACGATCAAACTCTACTGCTTCGGAGAAAGCGGCAATTCCTACAAGGCGGCGCTGGCGCTGCAACTCTCTGGCCTCGACTGGGAACCGGTCTTTGTCGACTTCTTCGGCGGTGAGACGCGAACACCCGAATATCGCGCCAATATCAATGCGCTGGGCGAGGCTCCGGTACTGGTCGATGGCGATTTCAAGACCGGACAGTCGGGCGCGATCCAGGCCTATGTGACCGAGGCAACCGGCAAGTTCGGCGGCAAGACCCGTGAAGAGAATTACGAGATCCTGCGCTGGGTGCTGTGGGACAACCACAAGCTCAGCTCGATGGCCGGTCTGACCCGCTTCCTGATGAATTTCCTGCCCCAGGACAAACGCCCGCAAGAGGTGATCGCCTTCAACCAGGGCCGGCTCAAGGCCGCCTATGCCACGCTGAACGCCCATCTCGAGGGCCGCGACTGGATCGTGGGTGATGGCCCCACCAATGCCGATCTCAGCTGCTGCGGCTACCTCTATTATCCCGAACCTTTCGGCTTTGACCGCGCCGACTGGCCCCATATCGACGCCTGGCTGGACCGCATCGCCGCCCTGCCCGGCTGGAAACACCCCTATGACCTGATGCCCGGCAATCCGTCGGATCGCGCTTGAGGAGACCAAGATGACCGAAGCTTATATCTATGACGCCGTGCGCACCCCGCGTGGCAAGGGCCGCAAGGACGGCAGCCTGCACGAGGTGACCTCGGTGCGCCTCAGCGCGCTGACGCTGAACGCGCTGAAAGAGCGCAACAATCTCGAAGGCCACGCGGTCGAGGACGTGATCTGGGGTAACGTCACCCAGGTGATGGAACAGGGCGGCTGCCTGGCGCGGACCGCGGTGCTGGCCTCGGATCTCGACCAGTCGATCCCGGGCCTTGCCATCAACCGGTTCTGTGCCAGCGGCATGGAGGCGGTGAACCTGGCTGCCAACCAGGTCAAGGGCGGCGCGGGCGATGCCTATATCGCCGGCGGGGTCGAGATGATGGGCCGCGTGGCCATGGGCAGCGACGGCGCCGCCATCGCCGTCGATCCCAGCATCGCGATGGAGACCTATTTCGTGCCGCAGGGCATCTCGGCCGACATCATCGCCACCGAATACGGCTTTACCCGCGACCAGGCCGACGCGCTGGCGATGGAAAGCCAGCGTCGCGCCAAGGAGGCCTGGGACGAGGGCCGCTTTGCCAAATCGGTGATCCCGGTACGCGACCAGAACGGGCTGACCATCCTGGATCATGACGAATACATGCGTCCGGGCACCGACATGCAGTCGCTGGGCGGCCTCAACCCCGCCTTCCAGATGATGGGCGAGCAGATGCCCGGCTTCGACAAGATCGCGATGCTGAAATATCCACATCTGGAGCGGATCAACCATATCCACCATGCGGGCAACTCCTCGGGCATCGTGGATGGCGCCGCCGGCGTGCTGATCGGCAACAAGGAATTCGGCGAGAAATACGGGCTGAAGCCGCGCGCGCGCATCAAGGCCACCGCCAAGATCGGCACCGATCCGACCATCATGCTGACCGGCCCGGTGCCGGTGACCGAGAAGATCCTGGCGGACAACGGCATGAAGATCGGCGATCTCGACCTGTTCGAGGTGAACGAAGCCTTTGCGTCGGTCGTCCTGCGCTTCCAGCAGGCGTTCGATGTCGACCCGGCGCTGGTCAACGTCAACGGCGGCTCGATTGCCATGGGTCACCCGCTGGGCGCGACCGGCGCGATCATCATCGGCACCCTGCTGGACGAGCTGGAGCGTCGTGACCTGGAAACCGGTCTTGCAACGCTCTGCATCGCGTCCGGCATGGGCGCGGCCACGATCATCGAGCGCGTGTGATGCCGAAACTGGACCTCGACAGTATCGAACGGCGTATCGGCTCGGTCTATCCGGGTCGGCTGAACGCGGCCATGGATGGCCGATCCAGCCTGCGCCTGGGCGATGCCGGCGGGCTGAGCCAGTTCGGTGTCAACCTCGTGCGGCTGGAACCCGGAGCGATGTCGTCGCTGCGCCATTACCACATGGAGCAGGACGAGTTCGTCATGGTGACCGAGGGTGCGCTGGTTCTGATCGACGACCAGGGCGAGCATCCGATGGTTCCGGGCGACTGCGCCACCTTTCCCGCTGGCGACCCGAACGGGCACCAGTTCGTCAATCGCACCGATGCGCCCGCCACCTTCCTGGTGGTGGGCACGCGGACCCCGACCGAGACTGCTTATTACAGCGATATGGACATGATGGTGAAACAGGATGCCTCGGGCTTCGCTTTCACCCGCAAGGATGGCAGCCCGCTGACGGCTGACCAGATCGGAGACGACAATGAGTGATTTTACGCTGACCAAGGACGCCGACGGCGTCGCCTTCATCACCTGGGATGCTCAGGGCAAGTCGATGAACGTGATGACCCGCGAGGCCTTTGAACTGGTTGACAGCCTGG
The DNA here is from genome assembly GCF_022321465.1 of Ruegeria alba. NCBI lineage: Bacteria > Pseudomonadati > Pseudomonadota > Alphaproteobacteria > Rhodobacterales > Roseobacteraceae > Ruegeria > Ruegeria alba. The sequence goes on from NZ_JAKOEM010000003.1 coordinate 212,175, forward strand.
TCGATCAGGCGCTGGCCGATGACGAGGTCAAGGGCATCGTCATCACCAGCGGCAAGTCGGATTTTGCCGGTGGCATGGACCTGAACACGCTGGCGGTGATCCGCGAGGAAGCGGGCGACAACCCGGCTCAGGGCCTGTTCGACTTTGTCATGGGCGGCCACCGCATCCTGCGCAAGCTGGAACTGGCAGGCATGGATCCCAAGACCAAGAAGGGCGGCAAGCCGGTGGCCTGCGCCATCAACGGCACCTGCGCCGGGATCGGCACCGAGATCGCGCTGGCCTGCCATCACCGGGTGATGACCAGCAATCCCAAGGCCAAGATCGGCCTGCCCGAGATCCTGCTGGGCATCTTCCCCGGCGGTGGCGGCACCATCCGCTATTCCCGCATGGTCGGCGCCATGGCCGCCGCCCCGGTCCTCTTGGAAGGCAAGATGATGGACCCGGCCAAGGCCAAGGGCGCGCAGATGGTCGATGCCCTGGCGGATGATCCGGTCGCCGCGGCCAAGGAATGGGTGCTGAACGCCAAGGATGCCGACCTGGTCAAACCCTGGGACGCCAAGGGATACAAGATGCCCGGCGGCGCCCCCTATCACCCGGCGGGCTTCATGACCTTTGTCGGCGCCTCGGCCATGGTCAACGGCAAGACCCAAGGTGCCTTCCCCGCCCCCAAGGCACTCTTGAGCGCGATCTACGAGGGCGCGCTGGTCGATTTCGACACCGCGCTGCGCATCGAGGCACGCTGGTTCACCCATGTGCTGATGAACCCTTCGTCCTCGGCCATGATCCGCAGCCTCTTCATCAACAAGCAGGCGCTGGAAAAAGGCGCCGTGCGGCCCAAGGACATCCCCGACCAGCGGGTCAAGAAACTGGGCGTGCTGGGCGCGGGCATGATGGGCGCGGGCATCGCGCTGGTCAGCGCGCAGGCGGGCATGGAGGTCGTGCTGATCGACCGTGACCAGGCAGCCGCCGACAAGGGCAAGGCCTATACCGAAGCCTATCTCGACAAGGGGATGAAGCGCGGCAAGGTTACCGCCGAAAAGAAAGAGGCGATGCTGGGCCTGATCACCGCCACCCCGGATCTGGACGCGCTCAAGGGCTGTGACCTGATCATCGAGGCGGTGTTCGAGGATCCGGGCGTGAAGGCCGAGATGACCAAGAAGGTCGAGGCGATCATCCCCGAGGACTGCATCTTTGCCTCAAACACCTCGACCCTGCCGATCACCGGTCTGGCCAAGGCAAGCGTGCGGCCCGAGCAGTTCATCGGCATCCACTTCTTCTCGCCGGTCGAAAAGATGCTGCTGGTCGAGATCATCAAGGGCAAGGAAACCGGCCCGCGCGCGGTGGCCAAGGCGCTGGATTACGTGCGCCAGATCCGCAAAACACCGATCGTGGTCAACGATGCGCGCTTCTTCTACTGCAACCGCTGCATCATCCCGTATGTCAACGAAGGCGCGCGGATGATCACCGAAGGCGTGTCGCCGGTGCTGATCGACAATGCGGCGCGGCAGCTGGGCTTCCCGGTGGGTCCGATCCAGCTGACCGACGAGACCTCGATTGATCTCGGCGCCAAGATCGCGCGCGCGACCAAGGCGGCGATGGGCAATGCCTATCCCGAAAGCCCGGCCGACGACCTGATCTTCTGGATGGAAGAGCTGGGCCGGATGGGCCGCAAGGCCAATGCGGGCTTCTTCGACTATGACGACAAGGGCAAGCGCACCGGCTACTGGAAAGGCCTCCAGGATAAGTACCCGCTGGCCGAGGAACAGCCCGACCTGATCGAGGTTCAGGAACGGCTGATGTTCGCCCAGGTGCTGGAAGCGGTCCGCGCGCTGGAGGAAGGCGTGCTGGAAGACATCCGCGAAGGCGACGTGGGCGCCATCCTGGCCTGGGGCTTTGCCCCCTGGTCGGGCGGCCCGCTCAGCTGGATCGACATCATCGGCACGCCCTATGCGGCGGACCGCTGCGACCAGCTGGCGGCGAAATACGGCGAGCGCTTCGCCTGCCCGCCGCTGCTCCGCGAAATGGCCGACAAGGGCCAGAGCTTCTATGGACGTTTCGACCCCGAGGCGAAATCGGCGGCCTGAAACGCGGCCTGAAAAAGAGTACCGGCGCCCTCTCACGGAGGCGCCGGTTTGTCATAAGGGGGGGTCTGATCAGCCGAACGGGTTCGGCGCCACCGGGCGGCCAGGGCGTGGCGGACGCATCGGCAGGTTGGGTAGATCAGCAGGTTCGCAGCCCAGCGCGCGATCGTCATCATCGTCGATCAGGCAGTTGACCAGGAACCGCGCCGCCGCGCCACCAAGCCGTTCGTATAGCGCTTTGTGCGAAATATCAGCGCTGTCCAGCAGTTGCCGGGGTGCCGGGCAATGGACAAGTAACCCGCCCTCGACATAGACCACTTCGTCCTGGCGAAAGGCCAGCGTGATCAGCTCTATCCGGTCGCTGGGCCGACCCGCCGCGATACCGCGATAGCCACGCAGCAGGCGGGCGGGCACCACCGCATAGGGATCGCCCAGCGTATCCAGCACCGCCTCGCATTCCACCAGCAGGCCCTGATCGGGCATCAGCCACAAATCTTGTCGGTTGTGGCACGCCCCTTTTGGCACCCGAACCGGGTGCAACGCGGTTGGCCGATCGGTCGGCAACGTCACCGTCTCCCTTTGGATATCGGCAACCGTCTGCATGGCATGGTCAAAGGTCAGTACCTGGTCGCCCACCTTGAGCGTTTCCACGGGTTGCCAGCCAAGATTGGAGGCGATCGAGGTTCCCGCCAGGAACCCCGATTGCCCTGTGATCAGCGGTACGTCGAGCATCGCCATAGCGTCTTCCATGACGGGACTCTCCCCCGCTCCTTTTTGTTTCCATCCGAACATACGCGCCGTCCCTCATGTGGCAGCAGCAAGAGCCTGGCTTGCCGGATTAACCAAGTTGTGAGGACAGGACACTCGATTCGAGGGCCGGAAACGGGCCGCGACAAGGGAGAAATTGTGGCATTGGCCGGGCTATTTCGGACAATGCCGCGCGGTCTGGCGGATTGACGCCGAGCGCGCAACAGCCCCCTAGTCGAAGCGGTAACCAAACCGAGCGATATCGCTTGCACAGGCCTCGCCCAAGGCCTCGGCGGCGCGGTCCGAGTAGTACGTGCGATAATCGGCGGCGCGCTCGGACCGGTTCGCGCGTGGCATGTCCAGCGCAAAGCCCAGATGCGCGGTCAGCGGTGCCAGATCGGTCTCCAGATGCTCCAGCCGGATATAGGCGGCGCAGTGTTCCACCCCGTCGGCGCGGCGCATATAGCTGGGGGCCGGGGCCGCACGAAAGGCCGCCAGCGTCTGCGGAGCGGTGACAAAACCCTCGAACTCCACCCGCCGGGCCAGATGTACCGCCGGATGGTCAAAGCCCTGCACCCGCAGCCAGTGATAATAGCTGACAGCCCGGTCCCAGGGATTGCGCACAAGGGTGAAGGCAAAGAGGTCGGCCAGCGCCTCAGGCGCGATCAGCCCGTCGATATCGGCCAGGGTCGAATGTTTCCACAAGCGACCGCGCGCCCGAACCCCCTTCAGACGACCGCGCCGGCGGATCGCCTTGGGCGTGTCGCCGATCAGGATGTCATCCTTCATCGCCCGCGCCTCCAGCGCCAGCGCCAGCGAGGTGCCGCCCGTCTTGGGGATGTGCACGAAGATATAGCCGCGACCCGGTGAAATGATCATGCCGTCACGGTAGCGACGCGGACAGCGGCCCTCAACCCGATCTGAGCGCGATGATCGCGCCCGCCAGCACGATCAGCCCGATGCCCAGCATTTGCCAGGGCCCCAACCCCACGCCCAGCACTACCCAGGCAAAGAGCGGACCAAAGATCATCACCGAAAATTCGAAGACAGAGACATAAGAGGGCTCGCCCAGTTGATAGGCCCGGATCAACATGAAGACGGCGGTGGCCGATCCCACTGCCTGAAGCGCAACCCAAGGCATCGCCTCGGTCATCGGCCAGACCCAGCCGCGCGCGACGAACCCGTCCGGCCCAGGCACCGGCGCCGCAGGAAAGAACGCCAGCCAGATCAATCCCGCCAGACCGGTCAGGCCCAACGCCGTCACCATCGCCGCCAGCAGCGCCGCCGTGCTCTCGCCCGCGCAGTGGTTGCGGGTGACCACCGCACCCAACGCATAGAAGAACCCTCCCGCAACCGGGATCAGCACCGTCGCATCGAAGGCGCTCGGATCGGGTTGCAACACGAACAGGATACCGGCAAAGCCCATCAGAACCGCCAGGATGCGCCAGGGTCCGATCCGCTGGCGCAATCCAAAGGCGGTGATCAGCAGCACGAAGATCGGCGAGGTGAACAACCCCGCCAGCGCCTGCGCGATCGGCATGAAGGCCAAAGCACTGAAATAGAACAGCATCGCCACCGTCAACAACAGGCTGCGCAACAGGACCCAGCCCTTGCGGCGCGGCAGCAATCCACCCAGACCCATCAGAGACATCAGCGCCACCAGGGGCAGCATCATCACCGCGCGGGTGAAATGGAACTGCCACAGCCCGATGCTCTCGGCCAGCCGGATCACGAAATTGTCGATCACGCCGATGATGCTCATCGCCGCGATCATGTAGAGTGCCGCCGCCAGGGGCGCCGAAGGATTTTCTGCCTGCATCCCGACGGAATAGTCGGGGCTTGCGAACTGGTCTTGTCCCAAAGCGACACCGGAGACAGGTTTTTCCTGCGACCTCAGACACCGCGCTACCCATTTGCCGCTGGCTCGGCAACAGTGTAGTCTGATGAAAAACGAGAACGAGCATCCCGTACCAGGCATGACAGCGCTCAAGCAATACGAACGGATCGAGGCAACCGGCCTCTGGCGCCCTGCGCCAGAAGCTCAGAGGCGTGAGGTTCTGGTCTCGATCGGCGAAGCGACGCTGACGATCTCTGATTTCAATGATCGGGCCCTGACCCACTGGTCGCTGGCGGCATTGGAACGACAAAACCCCGGCGCATTCCCGGCGCTCTATTCCCCCGACGGTGATCCGGGCGAAACGCTGGAACTGGCCGAAGGCGAGACCACGATGATCACCGCAATAGACCGCCTGCAACGGGCCATAGACAGCCGGCGGGCCCGTCCCGGTCGCATCCGCTGGATTACTGTGGCGCTGGTGATGACGGTTGTGCTGGCGGGACTGGCCCTTTGGCTGCCCGGCGCCTTGAGGCGGCATGTGGTAGCGGTGGTTCCCGAGATCAAGCGGCAAGAGATCGGCCGCGCAGTTCTGGTCCGCGTAGAGCGGGTCACCGGGCAGGCTTGTACCGGCGAGGAGACCGACGCGATCCTGTCCCGGCTTGCCCAACGCACTGGTGTGCGGCGGCTGGTCGTGGTGCCCGGAGGGCGCGCGGACAGCTTGTTCTTACCTGGCGGTATCGTAGTTCTGAACCACGCGCTGATCGGTGATCACGAGGACAGTTCCATCGCCGCGGGTTACATCCTGGCAGAGCGCGCCCGGGCTCAGGCCCAGGATCCGCTCGATGACCTGCTTTATCGCGCTGGCCCTGTCGCGTCGTTCCGGCTGTTGACGACCGGTTCACTGACACCTGGCATTCTTGACAGCTATGCCGAGCGCGTGCTGGCCGAACCACGCCCCGATCTTCCCGATGAAACGCTGCTGGGAGTGTTCAGCCAGGCAGCGATCCCGTCGTCACCTTATGCCTATGCGCGCGACATCACCGGCGAAACCGTGCTGGGCCTGATCGAGGCCGACCCGATGACGGGACGCACGCTGGAACCGGTTCTGGCCGATCGCGACTGGGTTCGGTTGCAGGATATCTGCGGCGGCTAAGACACCCGCTCCGGTCACAAACGAAAAGGGCCGCCAGGTTGGCGGCCCTTTTCGCTAAAAAAACATAATCAGCGGCTGCTTCGCGTCACCTTACCCGCCGTACCGGCCGGGGCGCTGCGCGTTGACAATCGCAAATGCAGAGGTGGCTTGGCACCATTTGTATATGCCCGTTCGCCATGCACCACGGTGATCGTTCTGGGATTGGTCTCGACCGGCAGCAGGGTACGCGGCAGTTCGCGAGTCCAAAGCTGTTCCATCTGTGCGTCCCCTTCGGCAGTACGCATACCGCGCAGCGGGTTCAACCGGCCATCCTCGCGATGAACAGCTCGGAACCCTGTGGGGGTGTTGAAACTGCTATACTGGATCGCCGGGCGCAGGGTGCGTTCGGCCCTATGCGGGTTGAGCCGATCGTCGGTCCAGACTGGCCGATAGCCGGCCGGAATCTGCACATTGGTGGTGTTCTGACGTTTGTCGTAGATATGTTGTGGCACGACGCGGGTGTTGAGCGAAACGCGAACTCCGGTGTCGCCTACTTTCAGCGACGAGTTCTTGCGGGTGCCATAGGTGATCGGAGGCTCTGCCTGTGGTCCGCAGCGCACTCCGGTCTGATTGATATAGCGCTGGCTCAGTGTCGAAGCGTTGGAACAGCCCCCCGTCGCCGCAGCTGGCGCAACCATGCGTGGCTTTACCTGCGCAGGCGCTGCGGCCGGTGCCACGGGCACGGCGACCGGAGTCGGGCGCGCGGTGGTGGTCCGGGTAGTCGGTACCGCGACAGGGCGCGCGGTGGCGGCCCGGATTGTCGGCGTCCGGGGTGTGGTCGCGGTGCTAACCGTCGTTGCAGGCGTTGTGCGGACGGTTGTCGCCGGAGCTGTTCGGGGTGCTGGGCTAGCCGCCGTGCGCACCTGCGGTTTCGGCGTCGCGGTGGCGGTTGTCCTGGTCGTGGGTTTCGCTGCAGGCTGGTCGAGGGTGATCACCTTCGGCGCTGCTTGTTGCGGCGCGGCCTTGGTCGCCCCGGCCACTGCGGTAGGCTTGTAGCCACAGACTTGCTTGCGCTCGCGAGAGACGCGTGGCACCCAGGTCACATTACCGTCTATGCCAGCGCGGATATAGATGCACCCACGGCTGTCAACGTATTGCTTGCCCTGGTAGGAAGTGGGCGGAAACTCGGCCGGTGGTGTCGCGTTGCGCAACGTCTGAGCGTTCAGCGTACTGAATCCGATACTGAGCCCGATCACCGAAAGCGCAACAATTCTTGTAACTCGCATACCTGCCCCCACAAGATGTGGACGCAGGATGCAGGAAATCCCATAGTTAGTAAAGCGACAGTTGCCGCAATCTGCCCCTATTTCGTGCCGAACATGCGGTCACCGGCATCGCCCAGGCCCGGCATGATATAGCCCTTGGAGTTCAGCGCCCGGTCGAGCGAAGCGGTGACGATCGGCACATCCGGGTGCGCCTCTTTCATCCGCGCCACGCCTTCGGGCGCGGCCAGCAGGCAGAGGAAGCGGATATCGGTGGCGCCAGCCTGTTTCAGCAGGTCGATGGCTGCGGCGGAACTATTGCCTGTGGCCAGCATAGGATCGACCGCGATCACCAGCCGATCCTGCAACCCTTCGGGCACCTTGAAATAATACTGCACCGGTTGCAGCGTTTCCTCGTCGCGATAAAGGCCGACAAAGCCGACCCGCGCCGAAGGGACCAGTTCCAGCACCCCGTCGAGCATGCCGTTGCCCGCCCGCAGGATCGACACCAGCGCCAGCTTCTTGCCCGCGAGTATAGGCGCCTCCATCTCTTCCAGCGGGGTCTCGATGGTGCGGGTGGTCAGCGGCATCTCACGCGTGACCTCATAGGCCAAAAGCTGGGTGATCTCGCGCAGAAGCTGGCGGAATGATGCGGTCGAGGTGCCCTTGTCCCGCATCAGGGTCAGTTTGTGCTGCACCAGCGGGTGGTCGACGACGGTCAGATGTTCGTTCATGATGTCTCCAGTCTCTTTGCGACCCGGCTCCGGGTGTCTTCATCGCAGAATGCCGCGCTAAGCGCCGTGGCGTTCAGGTGGGCGAAATCCTCTGTCCCCCAGCCAAAGGCCTTGGCCAGCATCTCATATTCGCGCCGCATCGTGGTATGGAAAAACGGCGGATCGTCGGTGGATATGGTGACGCGGACACCCGCGTCGCGCAAACGCGCGATGGGATGGGCCGCAAACGAGGGGTAAAGGCCCAGCACCACGTTCGAGCCGGGACAGACCTCGAGCGTGACGCCCCGGTCGGCCAGTTCATGCACCAGATCGGGGTTCTCGATGGCGCGCACGCCATGGCCGATGCGTTCGACCCCCAGCACGCGCACCGCGTCGCGCACGCTGTCCGGCCCGCCAAACTCGCCCGCATGGGTGGTGAGTCTCAGCCCCGCCTCGCGCGCGCAGTCAAAAGACCAGGCATAATCGCCCTGTTTGCCCACACCCTCGTTGCCGCCCATGCCGAACCCCACGATCCAGTCGCCCGCCGTCTCGGCAGCGCAGCGGGCGGCGCGCTTGGCCTGATCGGGGCCGAAATGGCGCACACAGGTGACGACACCACGCAGGGTGATGCCCAGTTTCGCCTCGGCCGCGTCCGCAGCATCGCGGATGGCGGCCAGATAGTCGCGCCAGGCGGCGACATCGCCGCCACCGCAGAAATCGGGGCTAAGGAAGGTCTCGGAATAGAGCACCCCGTTCTCGGCGCTTTGTTCCAGGATGGCCCAGGTCAGGCGGCGGAACTCCTCGGGGCCGGTCAGCACCGAGGAAGCGGCTTCGTAGATGCTGAGGAAATGGGTGAAACCGCGGAAATCATAGGACCCGTCGGGCTTGAAGATGCCGCGCAGGTCGATCTTTTTCTCATGCGCCAGCTGCCGGATCAGGGCGGGGGGTGCCGCGCCTTCGTGATGCAGGTGCAATTCGACCTTGGGCAGGTCGGCGACCGGGGGCTGTCCTTCGCTCACAGGAAGCTCCTCCCCGGCCCCTGCGCCGGAATAGCCAGATGCGCCGCCACCGAGGCGGCGATATCGGCGAAATTCACCTGTCCGATTTGCCCGGCGCCACGCCCGGCCACCAGAACCGGCACCTGTTCGCGGGTGTGATCGGTGCCAGGCCAACTGGGATCGTTGCCATGATCGGCGGTCAGAACCATCAGGTCGCCGGGCCGCAGGCTTTGCAGGATTTGCCCGATCTCACGGTCGAACCACTCCAGCGCCCGTGCATATCCGCTGATGTCGCGGCGGTGACCATAAAGGCTGTCGAACTCGACAAAATTGGCAAAGGTCAGGCTGCCCTCTTCGGCGGTGGCGACCAGCCGGGCAAGATGGGTCATCAGCTCGGCATCCGACCCTTTGACCACATCATCGATCCCCTGCATCGAGAAGATATCGCCGATCTTGCCAACGCCGTGCACCCGGCGCCCCACATCCTGCGCCCAGTTGGTCAGCACCGGCGCGGGCGGGGTGATGGCAAAATCCTTGCGGTTGGTGGTGCGGGTGAACCCGGTCTCGGGCGTGCCGACAAAGGGCCGCGCGATCACCCGCCCCACCTTCATCGCATGCAGGCGCGGCGCGACGGCCTTGCACAGCGCCAAGAGCCGGTCGAGGCCAAAGGTTTCCTCATGCGCGGCGATCTGGAACACGCTGTCAGCCGAGGTATAGCAGATGGGCTGGCCCGTCCGCATATGCTCGGCCCCGTGGCGGTCGATGATCACCGTGCCCGAAGCGTGGCAATTGCCAAGGATACCGTCGCTGCCAGCAGCCTCGGCCACCGCCTGCACCAGATCATTCGGGAAGGCGGGAATGGTGTCGGGGAAATAGTGCCAGTCCCACGGCACCGGCAGGCCCGCCAGCTCCCAATGGCCCGACGGCGTGTCCTTGCCCCGGCTGTGTTCGCGCGCGCAGCCCCAGAGGCCAGAAGGGTCCGCCGCCAGCCCCGGCGTCGCCGCACCCGAGGCGAGCCGGGTCGCCGCGCCCAGGCCCAGCCGGTTGAGATGGGGCAGATGCAGCGGGCCGCTGCGCCCCTCCTCCGCCGCGCCACGCGCGCAGGCCTGGGCGATATGGGCCAGCGTGTTGGCGCCGGTATCGGGGCGGTCGCCGTTAAAGAAAGTATCGGCATCCGGCGCACCGCCGATGCCGACCGAATCCATCACCACCAGAAAGGCACGGGTCATGGCGTGATCCTTTCATGGATAAGCGGTGGCGCGGCCACCGGCTCTGGCCCGATGGTGATCGCCGCGCGCAGGGTGGCCTCGGCGGCCTCTGCCGCCTCTTGCCTTGCGGCGTGGATGGTGGCGAGCGGGGTGCTTGGGTTAACCGCTGTGCCCAGCCGGATCACCCGTGACAGGCCAACCGCCGGGTCAACAACATCGGTCTCGACCTGCCGCCCGCCGCCCAGCGCCACCACGGCAAGGCCCAGCGCCTCGCCGTCGATGGCGGTGACATAGCCTGACGCGCGGGCGGGAACCTCGCGGATCACGGTTGCCTCGGGCAGGAACCGCTGCCAGTTCTCGACAAATTGCACCGGCCCGCCGACAGCCGCGATCATGCGACCAAAGCGGTCGGCCGCGCGACCGTCTGAGATGATGGCAGCAATGCGCGCGGCCCCGCTGACCGCATCCGGTGCCAGCCCCGCATCAGAGAGCAGCACGCCGCCCAGCTCGGCCGAGAGTTGTGCCAGCGGGTCATCAGCGTGACCAGAGGTCAGCACCCGCATCACCTCGCCCACCTCGAGCGCATTGCCGAGGCTGGGCGCCAGCGGCTGGCTCATATCGGTGATCAGGGCCGAGGTCCGGCAGCCAGCGGCATTGGCGGTCTCGGTCAGGGCAAGGGCCAGCGCGCGCGCCTCGTCCGGCGATTTCATGAAGGCGCCGCTGCCCAGTTTCACGTCCAGTACCAACGCATCGGGGCTGGCGGCCAGTTTCTTGGACAGGATCGAGGCGGTGATCAGATCGAGGCTTTCGACCGTGGCGGTCACATCGCGGATGGCATAGAGCCGCTTGTCGGCGGGCGCGATGCGGGCGGTGGCGCCGACAATTGCGGCCCCGGTGTCGCGCACCACCTGCGCCAGCCGGTCAGGCCCAAGCTGGGTGGTGACGCCGGGGATCGCCTCCATCTTGTCGAGCGTGCCGCCGGTATGGCCCAGCCCCCGGCCCGAGATCATCGGCACATAGGCGCCGCATTCAGCGAGCGCGGGCGCCAGCACCAGGCTGACGCAATCGCCCACCCCACCGGTGGAATGCTTGTCGATCACCGGCCCGTCGAAATCCCATTGCAGCACATCGCCGGTATCGCGCATGGCCAGCGTCAGCGCCGCGCGCCCCTCGGGGCCAAGCCGCCCCATGCAAACACCCATGGCAAAGGCGCCAGCCTGGGCATCGCTGACTGAACCGTCGGCAAGGCCCTGGGCAAACCAGGCCAGCTCAGGCGCACTGGGCACCTCGTGCCGTCTGAGCCGGGCAATGATGGCACGTGCATCCATGGTTCAGCTTTTGTCCATATGGGCCGCGCCGAAGGCGCCGGGCAGGAGCTGACCGATGGTCATCGCGGTTTCGATCCCATCGAGATTGGCCATGGTCACGACAACATCCGGATCCCCGAATTCAGCCAGTTTCTGTCGGCAGCCACCGCAGGGCGGCACCGGCGCCGGGCTATCGGCGACCACATAGACCTCGGTCAGGCGGCTTTCGCCCGCGGCAACCATTGCAGCGATGGCGCCCGCTTCGGCGCAGGTGCCTTCGGGATAGGCGATGTTTTCCACGTTGCAACCGGCATAGACCGCGCCCGAGGCGGCCCTAATCGCCGCGCCCACCTTGAACCGGGAATAAGGCGCATGGGCGTTTTCACGAACGGTCAGGGCGGCGGATTTGAGGCTCATAGCGATTCCCCGGTTTTTGATCATCTGGTCGGAAATGCATAGCCTATCCCGCACCCGCGCGCGAGAGGAACCACCGGGCAAGGGGGCGCTGCCCCCGTCCTGCGGACTCCCCCGGAGTATTTTGGGCAGAATGAAGGAGCTTTAGCCCAGTGTGGTGGTGAAGGTTCCGGGCAAGGTGACCTCGAGCAATTCGATATCGTCGGAAGGGTCGGACAGGCGGGTGCGCATGCCCGGCGGGATCACGAAGGCGTCGCCCTGTTCCAGCGGGTACGGATCGCGCCCCTCGCCCTCGAGCGTCACGGTGCCGTTCATCACGAAAGTGAAGAGGATATCGGTGTCATGGGCCGCCCATTGCGGCACACCCTGCCCCCGGCGCACCACCTGCACTCCGGCCACGCCCTTGGTGTTGGCGGCGATGGTGGTGTCACGGCAGATATAGCCCGGCAGGCGGAAGGGGGACCATTCGGCGCCCTCGGCGCGGTTATAGACAAAGCGCTGGCCCTGCCACTCGCGGTCGGGGCGCAGGTGCGGTGTGGGCAGGGTCATCTCGTGGTCGATCTCGGTGACATGCTCGGCCGGCACGCCAATCTCGATCACCTGCACGTTGTCGCTGGCCTCGAGCACGCGGTGGCGAATCTCGGGCGGCTGGATGAAGCAATCCCCGGCGGTCAGGCGCATCTTGTCGCCCTGATCCTCGTAGACCACATCGACCCAGCCATGAATGCAGAAGATGAGCTGAAAGCCGACCCGGTGGAAATGCACCATGTCAGGCACCGGCCCGCCGTCGGGGATGCGGATATGGCTGGCGATGATCGAGCCGCCCAGGCGCGAGGGCACCAGATCGCGGTAATGCATGCCGGCCCGCCCGATGATCCAGGGCGCCTGATCCTTGAGCCGGCGCACCACGAATGTGTGTTCGGTCTGCGGCATCACCAATGGCGGGTGGCGCTCTTCAATCTCGATCCGCGTGCCATTGGGCGCGGTCAGGCGGCGCTGGCCATCGGCGAATCCGTCCGGGTCATCGGTGAGGATGCGCAGGGTGCCGGGCGCTTCGGGCGCGCCTTTTTCGATGCGCAGGCGCAGGCCGTGGCCCGAGAACACCGCGATGCGCGGGTCATCGGCGGGATAGATCATGTCCATCCGCATGCCCAGAACCCTGGTATAAAAGGGGATGTCGTCGCGCAACTCCTGCGTCGGCAGGCGCATCTCGGCTATGGTGTCGGTCATCGGTCCCTCCCTCGCGGGGCGAGAGTGGCGGTCGTGCTCCGCTTTGGCAAGCGGGGCTGCGACCTTGTTGCGCAAAAATCCCGGTTTCCGCCACGTCAAATTTAGTTTAATGCTAAACTAGTTCCCCGAGGAGGATTTTCCGAGATGTCCGACCAGCCCAGCCAGCGCCAGGCGGCGCTTGATTACCACGCCTTTCCCAAGCCCGGAAAGCTGGAGATCCGGGCCACCAAACCCATGGCCAACGGCCGCGATCTGGCCCGCGCCTATTCGCCCGGCGTGGCCGAGGCCTGTCTGGAGATCAAGGATAACGCCGCCCATGCCGAGACCTATACCGCGCGCGGCAACCTGGTGGCGGTGGTGTCCAACGGCACCGCGGTGCTCGGGCTCGGCAATATCGGCGCGCTGGCCAGCAAACCGGTGATGGAAGGCAAGGCGGTTCTGTTCAAGAAATTCGCGGGCATCGACTGTTTCGACCTTGAGGTGAACGAGAGCGACCCGGAGAAACTGGCCGATATCGTCTGTGCGCTCGAGCCGACTTTCGGAGCCATCAACCTGGAAGACATCAAGGCGCCCGACTGTTTCATCGTCGAGAAGCTGTGCCGCGAGCGGATGAACATCCCCGTCTTTCACGACGACCAGCACGGCACCGCCATTGTGGTAGGTGCCGCTGCGCGCAATGCGCTGCATGTGGCGGGCAAGGCGTTCGGGGATATCAAGATCGTCTCGACCGGCGGTGGCGCGGCCGGGATCGCCTGCCTGAACATGCTGGTGAAACTGGGCGTGAAGCGCGAGAACATCTGGCTGTGTGACATTCACGGGCTGGTCTATGAGGGCCGCACCGAAGACATGAACCCGCAAAAGGCGTGTTTTGCCCAGGCTACCGATCTGCGCACGCTGGACGATGTGATCGAGGGGGCCGATCTGTTCCTGGGCCTCAGCGGGCCCAACGTGCTGAAGCCCGAGATGGTGGCGCGCATGGCGAAACGTCCGATCATCTTTGCGCTGGCCAACCCCACGCCCGAGATCCTGCCCGACGCGGCGCGCGCGGTGGCACCGGACGCGATCATCGCAACCGGCCGCAGCGACTTTCCGAACCAGGTCAACAACGTCCTTTGCTTTCCCTTCATCTTTCGCGGCGCGCTGGATGTGGGCGCGACCGAGATCAACGACGCCATGCAGATCGCCTGTGTCGAGGGGATCGCGGAACTCGCCCGCATCACCACCAGCGCCGAGGCGGCGGCGGCCTATCAGGGTGAGCAGCTGACATTCGGGGCCGAATACCTGATCCCCAAACCCTTTGACCCACGCCTGGTCGGGGTCGTCTCCTCTGCCGTGGCGCGCGCCGCGATGGAGAGCGGCGTCGCGCGCCGCCCGATCGCCGATCTGGAAGCCTATCGGCAGAAGCTGAACCAGAGCGTGTTCAAATCCGCCCTGCTGATGCGCCCGGTGTTCGAGGCGGCGGCCAAGGCAGCGCGGCGGCTGGTCTTTGCCGAGGGCGAGGATGAACGCGTGCTGCGCGCGGCACAGGCCATTCTGGAAGAGACCACCGAGACCCCGATCCTGATCGGCCGTCCCGAGGTGATCGAGGCGCGTTGTGAAAAGCTGGGCCTGTCGGTGCGCCCTGGCCAGGATTTCCAGATCGTGAACCCGGAAAACGACCCGCGCTATTACGATTACTGGACCTCTTATCACCAACTGATGCAGCGGCGCGGCGTCACCCCGGATCTGGCCAAGGCGATCATGCGCACCAACACCACCGCCATCGGCGCCATCATGGTGCATCGGGGCGAGGCCGACAGCCTGATATGCGGTACCTTCGGCGAATATCGCTGGCACCTGAACTATGTGCAGCAGGTACTGGGCACCCACGACCTGCGCCCGCATGGCGCGCTGTCGCTGATGATCCTGGAAGACGGGCCGCTGTTCATTGCCGATACCCATGTGCGCAGCCGCCCCAGCCCCGAGGAGTTGGCCGAGATCACGCTGGGTGCTGCGCGTCATGTGCGCCGCTTCGGCATCGAACCGCAAATCGCCTTTTGCTCGCAATCGCAATTCGGCAACCAGGCCGAAGGCTCGGGTCTGCGGTTGCGGCAGGCGATCGAGATATTGGACAGCCAACCGCGTGACTTTGTCTATGAGGGCGAGATGAACCTCGACAGCGCGCTGGACCCTGAACTGCGCCAGCGCATCTTTCCCAATTCACGACTGCATGGCGCCGCCAACGTGTTGATCTTTGCCCATGCGGATGCGGCCAGCGGCGTGCGCAACGTGCTCAAGATGAAAGCGGGCGGTATCGAGGTTGGGCCGATCCTGATGGGCATGGGCAACAAGGCGCATATCGTGACCCCCTCGATCTCCGCGCGCGGGCTTTTGAACATGGCGGCCATTGCCGGAACCCCGGTCGCTCACTACGGTTGATCCCGGTGGCGTCTTGCCGCCAACAGGGAGAACCGCAATGAAGGGACATTGCCATTGCGGCGCGGTGCGCTGGCAGAGCGACGGTTACGTCGCGTGGAGCTGTTATTGCCACTGTGCCGATTGCCGCCGCAATTGCGCCGCGCCGGTCACTGCGTTTTTCGGGCTCCCGCATCAGAGCGTTGTGTGGAGCGGCGATACCCCGCGCATCTATCGTTCATCAAATCGGGTCGAGAGGCTGTTCTGCGGCACCTGCGGCACCCAGATGGCTTATCGCAACGCCGATGATCGCGTGAACATCCATCTTTATACCGCAACGCTGGAGGACCCGTCGGTGCTCCCACCCCGGTTTCACGTCTTTCATGCCGCGCGACTTCCCTGGCTGAACTTGCAGGACGATCTGCGTCGCTTCGACCGCACGACCGACTAAGAGCGATTCCGGCACCTTTGCAGATCAATCATTTGCAACTTTGCAAAGAGGCTCAAATTTTCCGGTAAGCCAGACGAGAAAAGCGGCTTTGCAAAAATTTGCAGACTTGATCAGGCAATCTCTGCAAATTTCTTGCGATAATGTGACGCGACGTTCTTTGTCCGGCTTGCCCGGTGGCGCCGCTATGCCTAACACACCAGCCAGCCGAACGTGAGGAGGACGCCATGGCATATCAGAACGTTTACGAGAGCTGGAAGAGCGATCCCGAAGCCTTCTGGATGGAGGCCGCCAAGAGCATCGACTGGGTCGAGGCGCCCAGCCGTGCGCTCGATGACAGCAACGCGCCGCTCTATGAATGGTTCACCGATGCCAAGGTCAACACCTGCTGGAACGCGGTCGACCGCCATGTCGAGGCGGGCCGGGGCGAGCAGATCGCGATCATCTATGACAGCCCGATCACCCATACCAAGCGCCAGATCTCCTATGTCGAACTGCGCAACCGCGTGGCCATGCTGGCCGGTGCCCTGCGCGCCAAGGGTGTGGAAAAGGGCGACCGCGTCATCATCTACATGCCAATGATCCCCGAGGCGCTGGAGGCGATGCTGGCCTGTGCCCGTCTGGGCGCCGTGCATTCGGTGGTCTTCGGCGGGTTTGCCGCCAACGAACTGGCCGTACGCATCGACGATGCCCAACCCAAGGCGATCATCGCCGCATCCTGCGGGTTGGAGCCGGGCCGCGTGGTGCATTACAAGCCCCTTCTCGACGGCGCCATCGACATGGCGAAACACAAGCCCGATTTCTGTGTGATCTTCCAGCGCGAGCAGGAAGTGGCCCAACTGGTCGAGGGGCGCGACTACAACTGGCACGGGTTCCAGTATGGTGTCGAACCGGCCGAATGCGTGCCGGTCGAGGGCAACCATCCGGCCTATATTCTCTATACTTCGGGCACCACCGGCGCGCCCAAGGGCGTGCTGCGCCCGACCGCTGGCCACCTTGTGGCGCTGAACTGGACGATGAAGAATATCTATAACGTCGATCCGGGCGATGTGTTCTGGGCGGCATCCGATGTGGGCTGGGTCGTGGGCCACAGCTATATCTGCTATGGCCCGCTGATCCACGGCAACACCACCATCGTGTTCGAGGGCAAGCCCGTGGGCACCCCCGATGCGGGCACCTTCTGGCGGGTGATTTCCGAGCACAAGGTCAAGAGCTTCTTCACCGCCCCCACCGCGATCCGCGCCGTCAAGCGCGAGGATCCCAAGGGCGAGATGCTGGCGAAATACGACCTGAGCTGCCTCAAGGCGCTGTACCTGGCGGGCGAACGGGCCGATCCGGACACCATCGTCTGGGCGCAAAAGGCGCTGGGTGTGCCGGTGATCGACCACTGGTGGCAGACCGAAACCGGCTGGGCCATTGCCGGGAACCCGCTGGGGATCGAGGAATTGCCGGTCAAGCTGGGCTCTCCTGCCAAGGCGATGCCCGGCTATGACGTGCAGATTCTGGACGAAGGCGGCCACCAGATGAAACCCGGCGAGCTGGGCGCCATCGCGGTGAAACTGCCGCTGCCACCGGGCACCTTGCCGGGCCTGTGGAATGCCGAGGCGCGGTTCAGGAAATCCTATCTGGAGCATTTCCCCGGCTATTACGAAACCGGCGATGCGGGCATGATCGACGAGGACGGATACCTCTATATCATGGCGCGCACCGATGACGTGATCAACGTCGCGGGCCACCGCCTGTCCACCGGCGGCATGGAGGAAGTGCTGGCCAGCCACGAGGACGTGGCCGAATGCGCGGTGATCGGCGTCAGCGACGATCTCAAGGGCCAGATGCCGCTGGGCTTCCTCTGCCTCAACAACGGCTGTGACCGCGACCACGCAGATGTGGTGAAAGAGGTGGTCAAGCTGGTGCGCGACAAGATCGGACCCGTCGCGGCCTTTAAACTGGCCGTCGTGGTCGACCGCCTGCCCAAGACCCGCTCGGGCAAGATCCTGCGCGGCACCATGGTCTCGATCGCCGATGGCAAGGAGTACAAGATGCCCGCCACCATCGACGACCCGGCCATTCTGGACGAGATCAAGGTCGCACTGCAATCGCTGGGCTACGCCAAGTAACCCCTAGCGCGACCGCAAGAACAGGCGCCGCCCCCGGGTGGCGCCTTTTTTCATGCCCGCATCGCATCTGCCCAACAGCTTGTGATCGCCCGTCATCGCCCCGGTGATTGCCAGACTCTGGGTGGGTTTCTACCCTGACCGCAATCGCTGCAACTGACGAGGTTACCCATGCGTGCATTCCTGACCGCACTGGCCTGTTCCGCCGCCCTGCCCGCCTTGCCCGCCCTGGCAAGCGAAGGGCACCGCATCCAGGTCACCGGAGAACTGATCGACACCTGGTGTTATTATTCCGGTGTCATGGGCGGACCCGAGGCGGTGGTCGGCTCGGCCCACCATACCTGCGCCCTGTGGTGCTCGGCGGGCGGCATCCCGGTCGGCTTGCAGGCCGAGGACGGCACCATCTACATGGTGCTCAAGATCGAACAGGACGACCAGCTGGCCGGGGGCGATACCGCACTTCGCCTGGCGTCGCACACGGTCGAGGCGGACGGGATGCATTACCAGCGCGACGGCATCAACTACCTGATCGTCGATCAGGTGATCAGCGATCTCGATATCACCAACCTCAATCACGAAGACTATGGCCCCGTGCCCGGCTTCGCCATTCCGGAGCCCAAGGAATGAAGCGCCTCTCGCTTGCATTGGCCCTCTTGGCCAGCCCCGCCCTCGCCCAGGATTTCTCGGCCGGATCGACCGCCAAGCCCTGGAACCTCTATGCCGAACAGCCCGCCTTTTTCGAGGCCAAGGTGGTCGATCTGCTGTGTGAGCTGACCGGTGACTGTCCTGCCGATTGCGGCGCGGGCAAGCGGCAGCTGGGCCTGTTGCGCAGCGCCGATAACGTGATGGTCCTGCCGCTCAAGAACGGGCAACCGGTCTTCTCGGGCGCCGCCGCCGATCTGGCCCCTTATTGCGGCCAGACGGTCGAGGTGGACGGGCTGTTGATCGATGACCCGGATCTGGGCGCCAAACATGTCTATCAGGTGCAAATGATCCGCCTGCCCGGCGGCGAATGGGAAAAGGCCAACCGCTTTACCAAGGTCTGGGAGGAAGAGAACCCCGAGGCCACCGGCAAGGGCCCCTGGTTCCGCCGCGATCCCCGCATTCTCGACCATATCGAGGACAAGGGCTATCTGGGTCTGGGTCTGGAAACCGACGAGGCCTTTATCAAGGAGTGGTTCTGATGCGCGGCCTGCTTGGGGCCACCCTGCTGATGGGGGCCGTTCTGGCGGCTCCCGCGCAGGCGGGCAACGCACCGCTGCCCTTTGACGTGGGCGGTCCGTTCGAGCTGACCGACCAGAACGGCGCAAGGCGAAGCCAGGCCGATCCACAGGGGCATGGGCAGCTTCTGTTCTTTGGCTATGCCACCTGCCCCGGCATCTGCTCGGCGGCGATGCCGATGATGGCCGACGCGGTGGACCGGCTGGCCGATGCCGGCATCCCCGTCACGCCGGTGATGATTACCGTCGACCCCGAACGCGACCGCCCCGGCGAGATGAACGCGCCCCTGGCGCGGTATCACCCGGACTTCATCGGCCTGACCGGGTCCGAGGCCGAGTTGCAGGCCGCCTATGACGCCTATTCGGTCGAGCGCGAATTGGCCTATGTCGATCCCGAATACGGGCCCGTCTATACCCACGGCGCCTTTGTCTATCTGCTGGATGCCAAGGGCGAGGTGCTGAGCCTGTTCCCGCCCATCCTCAGCTCGGACCGGGTGGTGGAACTGGCGCGCAAATACCTCGGCAGCGAGGGATCGTGACCTAGCGTCACCTTTGGTTCCGGGCGTGGCGTTTGGCCGATGGGCCGCCTAACCTGACAGCAGGAGGCCCCGGACATGACAGAAACAGCGCTTTGGCAATTGGACGCGACCCAGATCGCGGAACAAACCACAAGCGGCGCGCTGAGCGCCCAACAGGCGGTCGCCGCCGCCATCGAGCGGATGCAGACGGTGAACCCCGGCCTGAACGCCGTGGTCGACAGCTGTACCGAGGCGGCGATGGCCCGCGCGGCGGAACTGGACAAGGCCCGCGCGGCGGGCGCAGCCTGCGGGCCGCTGCACGGGGTCCCGGTCACCATCAAGGTCAATGTGGATCAGACCGGATACGCCACCACCAATGGCGTCACCGCGCTCAAGGACATGATTGCCCCCGGTGACGCACCGGTAGTCCGCAATCTTCAGAACGCGGGCGCGGTGGTGATCGGGCGCACCAATACGCCCGAATTCTCGTTCCGTGCCGATACCGACAACCCGCTTTATGGCCGGACCCATAACCCCTGGGGACGGCATATCTCGCCCGGCGGCTCTTCGGGCGGGGCCGGATCAGCGGTGATGGCGGGGATCGGCGCGCTGGCCCATGGCAACGATATCGGCGGCTCGCTACGCTTTCCGGCAGCGGCAAATGGCGCCGTCACCGTGAAACCCGGTCTGGGCCGGGTGCCCGCCTGGAACCCCAGCCAGAAGGCCGAGCGTGGCATGCTGGCGCAATCCATGTCGGTGCAAGGGCTGATCACCCGCTCGGCCGCCGATCTGCACCTGGCCATGCCCAGCCTGATCGCCCCCGATCCGCGCGACCCGTTCCACGTGCCCCTGCCCTGGCGCGGTGCCCCGGCCGAAGGGCCGATCCGCGTGGCCTTTACCAAGGCGACCTATGGCTATGACCTGCATCCCGAGGTCGAGGCGGCGCTGGACACCGCCCGCGACGCGTTGCGCGATGCCGGTTATCTGGTCGAAGAGGTCGAGACCCCCGACGCGTTCGAGGCCGGGCGCGCGGGCTATCGCGCGCTGATGGGCGAGGTCTGGGCGCTGATGAAGGCGGATGTCGATGCCTATGGCTCGCAGACCGTGCGCGACATTTTCGAGGTTTATTTCCAGGAATTCCCGCCCTTTCACGGCACCGAACTGTTGCAGGTGATGGCGCAGCGCAGCCATTACGCCCGCGAATGGTCGCTGTTCCTGGAGCAGTACCCTCTGGTGCTGGGCCCGTTCCTGCCGCAGCCCTTCTTTGGTCCCGACCGCGACACCGAGGGCGCCGAGGGCGTGCACGAGGTTCTGGGCGCCGCGGTCTGGTCCTATTCGATGAACTTCATGGGCCTGCCTGCCGCCTGTCTGCCGTCGCGCTTGGCGGCTCTGCCGAAGGGGCCGCAACCGATCAACGTGCAGATCACCGCCCGCCGCTGGCGCGAGGATATGGCGGTGGATGCCGCCGCCGCGATCGAGGCGCGCGTAGGTCGCATGGCGCCGCATTTGTGGGCGCGGATGCGGTAAAGGGGCGAAGCTATCTTTGCGAATTGACCCCGGGCGCGGCGTTCGCCGCAGCCCGGGGCCCTCTCGTCATTCAAAATTGACGGTCGTTGGATAGGGTGGAAGCAGGCGTTGAACCTACGTCCTCTTCATACCACGCGAACTCGTCCCAACACGCAACGTGAAGTGGCCACTCACCTCCGCCTCACGTGTAGTATCGGCAAGATCGAGCTTGCCAGAGTGTCGCGCACTTTCCTGTGAAGTTGGTCACATAACTGCGAAATATTCGTAAACACCCACAGGTTCAGGTGAATTGTTCGGAAATGAGGCGCTCTTCCAGCCCATGGCCAGGGTCGAACAGGATCCGGTGGCTGATTGTCGGTTCGGACTGAATCTCGACCCAAGCGATATCCGGGATCGAGGTTGAATCGGCATCGGCCATGACCGGACGCTTGTCCGCGTCCACCACATCGAACCGGACCTTGGCGGTTTTGGGCAACAAGGCACCACGCCAGCGGCGCGGCCGAAATGCCGCGATGGCGGTCAGCGCCAACACGTCCGACCCGATCGGCAAAATTGGCCCATGCGCCGAGTAGTTATATGCGGTTGACCCCGCCGGCGTTGCCACCAGCGCACCGTCGCAAACCAGTTCAGCCAGTCGCAGGCGCCCATCGACCGAGATTTTCAGCCGCGCCGCCTGGGGTCCCGCGCGGAGCAGCGAGACCTCGTTGATCGCCAGCGCCCGATGTACCTGTCCCGCCTGATCCATCGCGGTCATCGACAGCGGATTGATGATCTCCTCCTCGGCCGCGGCTAGCCTTTCCAACAGGTTGGTCTCGGCATATTCGTTCATCAGAAAGCCGATGGTGCCCCGGTTCATGCCATAGACCGGTACATCCAGGTGCTGGGTGCTGTGCAGGGTGCGCAGCATGTAGCCATCCCCGCCCAGTGCGACGATCACCTCGGCGTCGCGGGGGGCCACGTTGCCGTAGCGGCCAATCAACGCGGCACGCGCGGTCTGGGCCACCGGCGCGTCGCTGGCGAGAAAGGCGATTCTTTTGGGCATCTATCGAGGTTTCCGGTGCTGCGCATTCGGTTCCGAAACAAGCACACCTTTCCCCCAGTGGCCAGACTTGACGCCGCAGTTGGCCAATTCGTCGCTTTACAGCCTTTTGCGTTGCCCCGGTTTCCGATAGGAAATCGCGGAAATCGACCCTTCTCATGCGGAGCTGTCATGAACGCGAGCCACCAGGACCCCGGATTTTTCACAGAGGCGCTTTCGGAGCGTGATCCCGAGCTGTTCGGGGCGATCACCTCGGAGCTGGGGCGCCAGCGCGACGAGATCGAGCTGATCGCGTCCGAAAACATCGTCTCGGCCGCCGTGATGCAGGCGCAGGGCTCGGTGATGACCAACAAATACGCCGAAGGCTATCCCGGCCGGCGTTATTACGGCGGCTGCCAATATGTCGACATCGCCGAAAACCTGGCGATCGAGCGGGCCAAGCAGCTGTTTGGCTGCGGCTTTGCCAATGTGCAGCCCAACTCGGGCAGCCAGGCCAATCAGGGCGTGTTCCAGGCGCTGATCAAGCCGGGCGACACCATCCTGGGCATGAGCCTGGACGCGGGCGGCCACCTGAC